>CAXDQP010000249.1:0-3481 GCA_963991335.1 uncultured Flavobacteriales bacterium | reverse complement strand
GATATATATGTACCGACTGCGGCCAAAACACCCTGTTTTTGCTCGGCCCATTGAGGCGTACCCCGCCCAATGCCAGCAGGCCGCTGCGATCATGTTGATGATTCAAGACAACTTGGACCCTGCGGTTGCGCAACATCCGGAAGAGCTCATCACATATGGCGGAAACGGTGGGGTCTTTCAAAACTGGGCGCAGTACCGGCTGACCATGCATTACCTCAGTCAAATGACAGAGGAACAAACGTTGGCGATGTACAGCGGTCACCCCATGGGGTTGTTTCCTTCGCACAAAGACGCGCCGCGTGTTGTGGTCACCAATGGCATGGTCATTCCGAATTATTCGAAGCCCGATGATTGGGAGCGCATGAACGCGATGGGCGTATCACAATACGGTCAAATGACAGCAGGGTCATACATGTACATCGGTCCACAAGGCATTGTCCATGGCACGACGATTACGGTTTTAAATGCCGTGCGGATGAACGACAAAACAGGCACCGGTCCCGCTGGAAAATTGTTCGTGACTGCCGGTTTGGGCGGCATGAGCGGAGCCCAGCCGAAAGCGGGCAATATCGCAGGGGTCGTAAGCGTAACAGCAGAAGTAAATCCGGACGCAGCGTACAAGCGACATGAACAAGGATGGGTGGACCACGTGGTCACGGACGTGGAAGAACTGGCCAAACGCGTGAGGCGTTCGGTAGAAGCCAAAGAGGCAGTTTCCTATGCGTACCTCGGCAATGTGGTGGACGTTTGGGAGGCGTTTGATCGGGCAGATCTCTTCGTCGATTTGGGTTCAGACCAGACCTCGCTGCACAATCCTTGGGCAGGAGGGTATTATCCCGCAGGACTTTCCTTTGATGCATCCAACGAAATGATGGCTCATGATCCCGATGGTTTTGCAGTTCATGTCAAGGAATCATTGCGCCGGCATGCGGATGCGGTCAACCGTCACACCGCTCGAGGGACTTATTTCTTCGATTATGGAAATGCTTTTTTATTGGAGGCTTCACGGTCAGGTGCTGACATCATGAACGAAGATGGTACAGGCTTCCGTTATCCCAGTTATGTCCAAGACATCATGGGGCCGATGTGCTTCGACTTTGGTTTTGGTCCCTTCCGCTGGGTGTGTGCGAGCGGAGAAGCGAAGGACTTGGAATTAACGGATGCCATTGCTTGCGAGGTACTTGAAGACTTGAAGAAAGACGCGCCTGTTGAAATTCAGCAACAAATGGACGACAACATTCGCTGGATCAAAGGCGCTCAAGCCAACCGTTTGGTGGTAGGATCACAGGCGAGAATCCTGTACGCGGATGCGTTGGGCCGCATGAAGATCGCCAAGGCTTTCAACGATGCGATTACCGAAGGTCGTTTGGCCGGACCTGTGGTGCTGGGCCGTGACCATCATGACGTTTCAGGCACGGACTCACCTTTCCGTGAGACCTCTAATATTTATGACGGATCGGCATTCACTGCGGACATGGCGGTCCAGAACTTTGCGGGAGATGCCTTTCGAGGAGCGACGTGGATTTCGCTGCACAACGGCGGTGGCGTTGGATGGGGCGAGGTGGTCAACGGTGGTTTTGGGATGCTGATTGATGGCAGTGCAGATGCAGAACGGCGGCTGACATCGATGCTTCATTGGGACGTCAACAACGGCATTGCAAGGAGAAGTTGGGCGAGAAACGAAGGAGCAGAATGGGCGATTCAACGTGCCATGGACCAAGAGCCTTTGCTCAAGGTGACAATGCCAGCGCATGCTAATGACGATGTCGTGACCAATGCCTTGAAGTGATGGGATTTTGGCCGCTTGCCACCGACTGAGGATTTGCCAAAAAACCACGGAAACGTTTTAACGATATTTTCGTTTCCAACAGGGAACATTCACCGTATCTTCGCGGCCCGAATGGCTAACATTGCACCATACCAAGGCATAGATCGCGCTGAATTCTTGCTCCAAAACGCGATGGAAATTTTCATGCGCTGTGGGATTCGTTCGGTCAACATGGCGGATCTAGCCCGTGAAATCGGAGTTTCTAAAAAAACGATTTACGTCCATTTCAAGGACAAGAACGATTTGATTCAACGGTGCATGAATGCACACTGCGATCAGATGGAACAGGTGATTTCAGAGGCAGAAAATCGCCAAGGAAATGCCATTGATTCGGAGTTAGCCATCATCGACTTCGTCCACGCAGTCATCACCAAGATGCATCCGAGCATGTTGCACGACTTGAGGAAGTACCATCCCATTGCATTTGACACCATCAATAAGCGCGAGGACGAAATCATCTTGGGCACGGTAGAGAGGAACATCAAGCGGGGACAAAAAGAAGGGCTGTACCGCACGGACATTAGCGCAGTGCTGACCGCTCGGTTCTTAGTTGCCATTGGCTATGAAGTAAAAAAATGCGGAGAACGCGGAACCTTCCAAGGAAAAATGACTCTGTCGGATTTGTATGTGCAGTCTTCCCTTTACCACATCCGTGCAATAGCAACAGAAAAAGGTGCGAAGTACCTCCAACATAAACTGGAAAAAGAAAAGCTGTTTCAATGAAGATGAATATCAATCCCTTTCAATCCGGCGCACTGGCCATTGGCTTTGCAGCCTTTTTCTCGATCAATGGGTCGGGCCAGGAGGCGTATTCCATTTCGTTGGAGCAGGCACAACAGATAGCCTTGGAAAAAGCATTTGCCGTTCAGTATGCAGCGCTGGATTTGCAGAAATCAGAACGCGATGTCAAAGAAGTGCTCGCGAAGGGACTGCCCCAAGTGAGCATTGTGGGGGATTACAGCCAATACATCGACATCCCAACGCAAGTGGCTGCGGGAGACGTCTTTGGATTCCCGGCTTACCTCACGGATTTTTTCGGCGGTGTTTCGGAAGCTACCGGAGTTGGCATAGATGCCCCTCCCTTCGATCCGGATGCCCTCTCCGAATTTCAATTCGGCCAAAGCCATACCGCGAATTATGGGGTGCAAGCTTCGCAATTGATTTTCAGCGGATCTTATCTCTTTGGTCTGAAGGCATCGCAGCTGTTGGTGGAATCACGTGAGCGCGGCCAGCACCGCACGGCCGATGAGGTCATGCAGCAAGTGGCGGAAGCCTATCACTTTCTTTTGGCTGCACAAGACGGTTTGGGGTTGGCCAATGAAGCACTGGCGTTGGTTAAAGGCACGCGCGATGAGGTAGCCGCGATGAGAAAAGCGGGGTTTGCAGACGAGCTTGCGGTGAGCCAAATGGACTTGGCCATCAATGACCTTGAGGCCCAGGTACTGGCTTCGCAGGGACAAATCACCATGGCCCAGGGCTTGTTGCGCTTCCAGATGGGCATTGCTCCGGATGCGGAATTGAAGCTGACAGATGGCATGGCCGACTTGATTGATAACGGGAATGAGTTGGAATGGAAGAGACGTGATTTAAACCAGCAAGAAGATCAAGGAATCCAAGCGCAGGTACTTTTCTTGCATTTCGCAGAATTGGATG
>CAXDQP010000248.1:0-3509 GCA_963991335.1 uncultured Flavobacteriales bacterium | reverse complement strand
AACCACCCAGTCTTCCGCCGGCATGGCCCCATTCACCCGCATGCGCTCTCGAAAATCATGCAAGTGCGGTGAGGTGAACAACCCAACTTTGAATCCCTGATCCACCAGGGCATTATGAACGGCCTGGCACACCGATCCTTTTCCATTGGTACCGGCGACGTGAATGACATTCGGAAGTTTCAAGTCGGGACGCCCCATGCTTTCTAGCACGGCCCAAGTCCCATCAAGATCTGTTTTGTACGCCGCTGCCCCCTGCCGTTGGTACATTGGCAATTGCTCAAAGAGCCAGGACATTGCCTCTTGAAAGGTCATTCCAATTCGAATCGGATGTTCAAAAATCCCCGCCGGAGCGGCATGGTTTGATTGGGAGTAAATTTCGCTGTCTTCGCTGCGCGAAGGGCGAGTGCAATGTGCTCTGAATCCGATATGGTGGAATACTTCCCATCGTAAATGGCCGAGGTAACATTCCCACCCTTGTCCACAATGATGTCCACCCGCACGACGCCTTCAATACGCGGATTCTCGTCCAGCATGGGCTTGCCAATGCGTTCTCCGCCTTCCAGGGACCAATCGCCATTGTCGCCGCTCACCACGCCGCGGCCATCGATTCGGCCATCGTCTTTTCCCTCGTTGCCCGTTCCCGTTTCCGACTCCCCTTCAGACCCACCACCTCCGCTCGATGCCAGCGCATTGAAAGCATTCGCCAAAGCTGATGAAACCGTAGGTTCAGGGTCGGGCTCAGGTTCCGGTTCTTTCACCGGATCGGGTTGTGACGGGGCAGACACCTCGGATGATGCTTGGGTCACCACTTCTTCTGCAGTCGTGGATTCGACCGTTTCCGTCGAAGCGGTTTCAGGTTGAACGGCCTCTTGAACGATTTCGGAAGGCGCCTCTGACTCTGTGTCGCCACTCGCCTCCTCTGTGTCTCCCAAATCCGCAAATCCAACGGCGACATATTGCTCACCCGGCGATGGAATTGACATCGTAAAGGCCGTCAGAAAAAAGCAGAGAACAAGCACGGCGATAAAGATGATCGACGTCAACAAGCCCGCTTTTCGGCGGTTGCTTTTCTCGACCTCCAATCGCCGCAATTCCATTCCTGCATTCATTTCGCCCTTATTTTTTCGGTGATGCTCCCAACATGACCTTCCATTCGTTGGACTTGGCCATCCCTATAAGTTCTACGGTCTTGCCTGTCGGCACTTGTTCATCCACTTGCAAGTAGAGCACAGGGTCAGCAGCATCCGCCATTCGCACACGCAATGCCGGTTCCAGATCTTCGTACGATACTTGGCCACCATTCAGGAAATATGTCCCATCGGGCTTGATACTCACCGTCATTTTTGCCGTCACTGAATTGGTGCCTTTGGCCTGCGGCAATTCGACGTTTACCCCATTGCTCACCAAGGTCGACAGGATGATGAAGAATATGAGCAACAGAAAAACCAAGTCGGTCATGGATGACATATTCCCGGTCACACTGATTTTATTGCGTTGTCCGAGATTCATGCGGCAGGTTCTTCCAAAATATCAATGAATTCAATGCTCGTCGCCTCCATCTTGTGCACCACCTTACTCACCTTGCTCACGAGGTTGTTGTAGGCCATGTAGGCGATGATTCCCACAATCAAACCCACAATCGTGGTGATCATGGCCTGCTTGGTTCCGCTCGAAATATCCTCAACCCGGACCGTCCCAGCTGTTTCCATATCCAAGAATACATTGACCATACCGATGACCGTCCCCAGGAAACCAACCATGGGCGCTGCGCCAGCCACCGTGGCCAGCGAGCTTAGGTTTTTCTCTAAATTGTAAATCTCCAGCTTGCCGATGTTTTCAATCGCTACGCTGATGTCCTTCAAATCCTTCCCAATGCGGCTGATCCCTTTGTCCAGCATCCGAGCCATAGGAGTGTCTGAGTCCTGGCACAAATTGCGTGCACTTTCGAAGCTACCCTGGCTGATGTAGTCCCGGATTTTGTCCATGAAATCCGGCGTGACCTTCTCCGCTTTGCGAATGGCCAACGTTCGTTCAATAAACACGTAAATGGCGATCATGGACATCAGTGCAAGTGGGGCCATGATGTAAATACCGCCTTCGAGAAGCAGTTCTAAAATACTGACATCGACTTGCTGGATGCCATCTGAAGCCGCCGATTCGTTCATGGCTTGTGCTTCACTGGCTCCGGTGGTCAGCGTCTGAAGGATCAAAAAGTTGTTCATGTAGTGGGTCCGTTGTGTGCCTAGATTGAAACGAGAAAGTTCAATCAATTATTGGGCCTCATGGCAGCCCTTCCTAGCAATTTTCGACCGGTAACGGTTCACAAAACCGAACCCTGCCTCGCCAAGATTAACGAAACATCAACCAAAAAACCAACGCACCGGCCAGGTAACCGGAAATCGCTAAAAGGCTGATTTTCTTTACGTACCAAATGAAGTCGATGCGTTCAAGGCCCATAACGGCAACACCTGCAGCAGAGCCGATGATGAGGGCACTTCCTCCCGTACCTGCACAGTAGGCCAAGAATTGCCAAAAGATGCCATTCTGCACAAAATACCCTTCCCATTCGGAGGCCGAAGCACCCACTGCAGTCACGTCATACATGCCCATCGAAGCCGCGACGAGTGGAACATTGTCGACGATGGCAGATAAAAAGCCGATGGTCACATTGATCGCGTAGACATTGCCCATCGAATCCCGCAGCCAAGAAGCCGCGTTGATGAGGTGACCAATCTCTTGCAGCGAAGCGACAGCCAATAAAATGCCCAAGAAAAAAAGAACGGAAGCAGCATCGATTTTTCGCAAGACACCGATCACCGAAAGGTGACTGCGTTCCTCATGATTCTTTGAACGGTGAATGATCTCCGTGACTACCCACATCACACCCAAGGAAAGCATCATTCCCATAAAAGGGGGCAGATGCGTCACTGTTTTAAACACAGGGACAAACAACAAGCCGGCGACCCCCATGAAGAAAACAAGATTGCGCTCGCCTGCAGTCGTCGGATCGACTTTATGCAAAGATGTTTCTGGGCGATTGACTTCTCCTTTCATGGTAAAAGACAAGATCCCAAGAGGCACAAGCAAACAAGCAATGGAAGGGATAATTAAATTGGTCACAATCACGTCAGCCGTGAGTTGATTGCCAATCCAAAGCATGGTGGTCGTGATGTCACCGATGGGAGACCAGGCCCCACCTGCATTGGCCGCAATCACCACAACACCGGCAAACATCCACCGAGTTTCTTTGTCATCAATCAGCTTTCGAAGCAGGGAAACCATAACAATCGAAGTTGTAAGGTTGTCCAAAACAGCTGAAAAGAAGAAGGTGAGAATGGCGAGGATCCAGAGCAGACGCACCTTATTTGAGGTCTTGATGCGATCGGTGATCACAGCAAACCCTTCGTGCGCATCCACCAATTCTACGATCGTCATGGCTCCCAAAAGAAAAAACAAAATCGAGCTGATGTCCTCCATGTGGTGCAACAGCCGATGCTCGAAGAAGGTGT
>CAXDQP010000247.1:0-3516 GCA_963991335.1 uncultured Flavobacteriales bacterium | reverse complement strand
AATCATCTTTCTGTTATATCGGCCGCTCTTATGCGTTGTCCGATCGCATGCTTCCCAATACAGCAGGTCGATCCATACACGCTACTGCGGGACTGGAAAGGGTGGCACCGGAGGGCAGAAGGATGGAGAGTTCTATTCGAGTCTCTGATGTAGTCCAAGGTCTGTTCTCAGGTGTGGTTGGCGTGCCTCGTCAGGGCGATTTGGATGCAGAATCTCAGAGTTACCGCTCGGGAATTCCGCAACAGCATGCAACCCGTGTTCAGGCGACAGCCAACTGGAAAACGCCGACCAATTCGATGGGGACTTTTCATTCGATGAAGGCGTCGGTGGCTTGGAATCGGCGATTGGAACTGGCTCCGCCTCATGCCCACGGTTGGGGTCCAGAGCCTGATTCAAACCTGAGTCTGTCATTGGAGGAATGGACAGGGTTTTTGGAGACGGCGCGGCGCGGCGCTCATGGCACTTGGGGGATGCAAATGGAAGGTCTGGTGGTGACCACTTCGGGATGGGAATTCTTGTTGCCCAGTCATCGCCGATTGCGGTGGTCCGTTTTGGGAGAAAAAACAATCGGACGTCACCAACTCGGTCTTCGGGCTGATTTGGTGGGCACCGATCAGGGGGGGCATACAGAGCCGCTTTACAACTCCGAAGGCAATGTTGTGGGGCGCGACGAACGAGCGGAAGCGATTCAGCGCCTGATTCCAGGTGGCATGGCTTCTTGGTTGATCAATCTAGAACCCGGATCAGCCGATTGGTCTGGCAACGCTTCTGTTTCTGCTTACACTCGCGCTCCGAGCAATTATGAATTGGGCGCTCACGGAATCCATCACGGAACCTTTCGATTCGAACAAGGCAATGCGGCTTTGAAATCGGAGAAGGCAGTTGAAGTGCGTTTTCAGGCCATCTCGGAATCAACAAGCGAAAAGCTGAATTGGCGCATCCAGGCTTTTTCGGCGCTGCATCGCGATTTCATCGCACTGGGACCCAGCGGCACCTTCGCTCCCATTTCACATGCGGGCCAGGTGTACATTTTCGAAGCGGTGAATGCCTTTCGAACCGGCTTGGAGGCATCCTTGAATACGACAAAGGGTGCTTGGTCGGCATCTGCTGATGGCGCTCTTTTGGGACAATGGGACGTAGCGACGGGATTGGGGCTTCCATTCACAACACCTGCGCAAGTGAATGCCACCATCGGCCGAAGCCTGCGCGAAAACCACCACTTGACTGTTTCATGCCGTGGCATTGCTGATGCAACACTTACGGCGCGAAACGAAGCACCCACGGAAGGAGCTCTTTTGTGGGGAGTGGGCTGGAGCCTGGCACGAAATGCCGGCACCTGGTCCATCAATCTGCACAATGCATCCAACACTGCATGGCTGGATCACACAAGCGCTTATCGTGCTTTGGGTCTCGTCGCACAGGGTCGATGGATGCAAGTCAGCTTCACCACTTCGGTGAGGCAAAGAACCAAAATCAAATAACAATTTATCATATGAATTTTTCTATTTCTAACTCCTTCATGTCCTTGACTGTTGTAGCCATTTTGTTTGCATCTTGTGGCAAAACAGACACTGAACTCCCGACCGTTTGCACGGAGGCTGGAAGCGAGACAAGTGTGCTGGCCGACGAGATTGAGGCCATCGCTGGAACTACTATCACAATTACGGATGTCTTCTGCGACAACGAAGAACTCAGTGAAGTTCGCTGGGACATTCACAATGCTGCAGATCACGCCCACGAGGAAGGTGAATCGGACGAAGGCTTTGTCTTGCACAGTGGAACGGATTGGGAGGTGCTTGAAACGACTTCATTGACTGGAACGAGCAATACAAATTCCATCGCGTTGGACATTCCGCTCACGGCACGAGGCGTTTGGGACGTCGTTGTCTCGCTGGTTGATGAGGCTGGCAATGCGGGACCCGACGTGGTCACCCAGATGCACATCGAAAATGAGCACCTTCCTGAATTCACGCTGACTGATGTGGATGGCGTTGATCCTGCCACTTGGACTGGTGAGCAAGAGTGGAGTGCTGGTGCAGTTGTCGTCCTCTCAGGAACGGTTGCTGATTCTGACGGTGTGTCAGCAGCAAGTATTTCAGTGGTTAGAGAATCTGATGAAACGGTGGTTTGGGAGCTCGATCTCGCACCTGATAATGCCACTGAGGTTGTATTCGCTGCGGAAGCTGCAATCCCGGCGGACGCCGAAGCAGGTGAGTATCACCTTGAAATGACCGCAACAGACGCAGCTGGAAATGCCATGGAGACAGGCTTCCATGTTGAAGTTGAGTAATCACGCGTTTTAATGCTGTCCGGAGCATTTTTTTCAAAAGCTTCTCTGTCCAAATGGGCGGGGGAGCTTTTTTTTTGCATTTTTCGAAACGCTAATTCATCCGCATGCGCATTCCTCTTCTGCTTTTTAATTGCCTTTTGTTCTTTGGCGCTTCGGCGCAGTATTCGATGCCGCATGAGGAATCTCCGCATGAAGGAACGTGGCTGCAATGGCCGCATAATTTCACCTATGGTTCGGGTGCCGAAGATGTCGAGGCGAGTTGGGTGGAAATGACCAAGGCCCTGGCGGTGGGGGAGCGTGTGCACATCATCGCCTATGACGTCGATCAGGTTGCGCACATCACCAATGTGCTTGAGAATGATGATGTGGATATGGCGCAGGTTGACTTTCAAGTTTGCCAAAATGACGACTTCTGGGTGCGTGACAATGGACCCATTTTTGTGCAGAATGCGTCGGGAGAGTGGTTGATTTTGGATTGGGGATTCAATGGGTGGGGAGGCGATACGCCATATGCACTTGACGACGCTGTGCCTTCGATTATTGCAGAAAACATCGGTGTTTCAGCCATTGACTTGAGCGCTATGGTCTTGGAGGGTGGTGCGATCGAAGTGGACGGGCAGGGAACCTTGATGGCAACCCGTTCGTCCATCACAGGCGACGACCGCAATCCCGGATTGACAGAAGCAGAAATAGAGAACTACTTGAGCCAGTACCTCGGGGTGCAACAAATTATCTGGTTGGATGGTCAGTTTGGAGGTTCGGAGGACATCACCGATCAGCACATTGATGGCTTTGTCAAATTCGTGGGGAATCACACGTTGGTGACCATGAATGATGCGGACCTGGCATACTGGTACGTGAGTGCCACGGACCGAAACATCATTGACCAAGCAGCAAATTTGGAGGGCGTGCCGTACACGCGGGTGGAGCTCCCATTGACGCAATTTCCAGTGCAGACCACGTGGGGACAAAGTGTGGGCTTTCGCAGCAGTTACGTCAACTTTTACGTAGGCAACGATGTCGTCTTGGTTCCAGAGTATGACGATCCACAAGATGAAGTCGCGCTTGAAATCATTCAGGATCTCTATCCCAACAGGACCGTTTTGGGCATCAATTGCCAAAATATGGTACTCTGGGGCGGAATGGTGCACTGCGTGACCCAGCAGCAACCACTTGGCTCGGGGTCCATGACCTTGCCCGAGATTTCGTCTTCGCAGGACCACGGG
>CAXDQP010000246.1:0-3519 GCA_963991335.1 uncultured Flavobacteriales bacterium | reverse complement strand
ATTAACTTTTTCATAATCTATATTCAGTAAACATTTAATAAAAACAGAATAAAACTCTCACTCTAGATTAACACCAAGAATGCCTAAAATAAACAATTCAGGACTCGCGTTGGCCAGTAATTTCCAGGGAGAGGACAAACAGTTAATGCCATTATAATCAAACATCAATTAGACCCTTCAGGGACAGACTTTTAAGATGGAACTCCTGCCAACTTGCTCGAACTCAAAAACAGCGCGATCTCGCATGGATTTGAGCGTGGAGCGACTCATTTGGAAGTGATCCATTGCGGTGGCGCAGGATTTCCAGTACAGGCCGTTTGGAGAAACATCGCCATTTTGGCGAGGCTGGGCAGATGCGACAACTCCAATTTTTTCAGCGATCCGACCAGCTCGTTTCTTTAGGAATCCATCTCCGTATTTCGCAGGTATGTCAATCAGTGTTTTTTGGCTCGTGATATGCTGTGCTGTTCATTTTCGGGACGCCCACCCGAGGTGGGATGCGGGTGGCAACCCTGAAATTTTACAGATTACTCTTCTCCTGCATTAAACCACGGAGGCGGCTTATCTGGTTTGATGTGCATTCAGATGGGCTTCTGTTCCTCGAGGAGTAATGAAAGGAAGCAACTTTATATTGACTTGCAGGTAGCTTTCGGTCTGTTCATGCGTGCCTTGGCTAGACAAACTTTTGCAGATGCCTCCAAAGGAATCGATCAAACTTCATACGCAACGAGGACGTGTAAATAGGCCCCATTCGTATCTGATTCTCCGTAAACTGAACTTCCGAACTTGGTTTTATGCCATGGATAAAGCAGTGAAACTTTGTGTTTTTATGCGCCTTGCCACGGGAAAGTGTTTCCCAAAATGCCACATGCGTCTTCTCTGTTACCAAAAGATTATAGTCCATTCTGATGTCCCTCTTTAATCTATCCATATCCTTTGCTGGACCATCCAGAACGGTCGATAATTCGGTAAAAAAGAAGCGCAATACTTTGACCTTCAAAAATTGATGAAGCCAAATCTGCTCCCAATCCGTTCGATTGAAAGCCTTACCAAAACTGGTGTAGACTGGGTTGTCGAGGTCAATGCTATTTTTCAATAGATCTCTTATTCGAATTGGACAAACACCATCGACTCCGTGACTTTCTGTCGAATCAATGAATCCGATAATTTTTTCCATGTATGACGGGTCTACATCCGCAAGGTATCGATCGTCCATTGCCCAATAAATCCACTCTTCATCTGCCATATCCTTTATGAGCTCAAGCACCGTATCACAAATGCCTGATGGGGTCTTGACATAGAAGTGTTTCTTGCTTTTTCGAAGAACGTTCAACTTCTGGAAGGGAACTATAAATTCAAACGGGTGATTCGGCCAAATGTAGTCGTATCTGCAAATCATTAAGTCTGCAAACGGTTGATTCCGATCATATGTCAATACAATGGCCTTCACTCTGCGAAATTATTTGGTCATATGGCTCTGCTGGCTGGTTCAAGCGATGTTGTTCCAACCGTCTCATACTGGAAATTACTCGTCACAGCAATTTTCACTTCCAAGTGAGTCGCTTCACTATTCAAGTCATGCGCGGACTGGGTGACTTGGAGTTCAAGTACGTCGGCAGGAGTTGCTGTTTTCGCCCGAATAGGACTCTCTCCAACTTTCGTTAGTCTTTGTACAACTGGACTTTGATCGCAGCCAAACCACGCGGTCCATGCTCCACCTCAAACGAGACCTTCGAGTCTTCTTTGATCTCGCCCTCTACGTTGTTGATGTGGACGAAAATGCTCTCCCGAGAATCCAAATCTCTAATGAATCCGAATCCTTTCGAATCGTTGAAAAAGGAGACAATTCCCAGGCGCGGAGCGTCATCTGGTAACTTTTCTTTCTTTGGGATTCCCAACTCAATGTCTTCCGCATTGATTTCTTCCTTCTCAGCAGGATCGGGTGGAGTGTCTGTCACATTGCCATAAGCATCGACGTAAGCAATCATGCTATCATCGTCGAGACTTGACTTGTTCTCCGAACGCGCCAACTTCTTGGCCTCTTTCTCTTTGCGCTTCTTTTCACGCTTTAGTTCGCGTTCGCGCTTACCGAATGATTGTTGTGATCTACCCAGGATTTCTAATTTTTTTGAAAGGTAAGAATTAACGTACAAATCTCAGTGCCCAAGCGGCGCATCGAAGTAAACGCATGGATATTAATAACTTGAACCCCCATCCTGCCGTCACGGCATGAAATAAACCTGGCCACCGGCGTGCAGCAGATGAGCCATGGTGCGCAACGACTTCCCTGAAACGCTCATCGAACCCATGCTATTCGTTGACACCTCTCCTTTGGAACCGTCTGGAAAATGGAGAATGTAGCGTGTGCCGAAAGGCATGGGCTGGCCATTTGCATCCCGTCCAGGATCCATGAGGAGGACCTGGGACTTCATCGGTAAGCTCTCCAAGGCTGCGCGATCGCTTGAAGGCGGTGATGCCGGCAACCAACTCTCAACGTTGACATGGCGAATGTTCGTGGAACGCTGATTGGGATCGCTGCCGTCATTGATGCCCGGTTTCAAAACCACCAAGTCACTTGCGGCACTCAGAAACAACATTTCATTCTCTTGACCCGTCCAATCCAAAACGGCAATGTTCATCGGAATTGGCCCCTCACCTTCTCGGCTTACAGATCTCCATCCCGAACCAAAACGCCCCAAAAGCGGCAAGAGATCGGGCATCGAGAGCAGCTGGTCTTCGTTGTAATCTGGCTGCCAGGTTTCCGAATCGGTTTGTTGGGCCGTGAGCGAAGCACTCATCACAAGTCCAATGAAAAATAAAATTATGCGCTGCATCATTACCTGGGGTTTGGACGAATTTAAATCACGTTTCAGCGCAAAAGAATACAAAATCAGAGTGTAATTCACAACACTTCGTGCAAACCCAATTGCATCCATCCATGGTCCTTCACTCCACTTCCAACACCCAGGCCGCTTGCGCCGGCACCGTCAAGGACGCTTGTCCGTCATTCGCCACCTTCCCAGTCAACGCGTTGCGCAAAAGACGACGTCCCTGCAAGACCTCATCGAAACGCTGGAGATCCAAGGCTTCGGCCTCTTCAGATTGATTCAAAATGACCATGAAGGTCTGTGATTCGTCGTATCGGAAATACACATAGCTCCCTGCTTCTGGAACGTAATGCATCAGTTGCCCGTCGTGAATCGCATGCGCTGTCTTGCGCCATTGCAGCAAGGCTCGCATTTCTTGTTGAAAGGCCAACGACTCCGCTTCGATTTCGAGGCCCGAAAATCCGCTGCGCGAATCGCCCGACCAACCGCCCGGAAAGTCGCTTCGAATGTTGCCGTGGCTGTCATCCCCTGTGTTGGTCATGAGCACCTCCGTGCCATAATAAAACTGAGGCGTGCCCCGCATGGTAGCGAAGAAGAAGAGGGCCATTCGCGTTTTATTCACATCGTCTCCGAGTTGCGTAAGGAAAAGAATCATTTAATTATTGTCTGGGAAAATAACTAGATACGCAGG
>CAXDQP010000245.1:0-3528 GCA_963991335.1 uncultured Flavobacteriales bacterium | reverse complement strand
TTCACTTGTACCGGAGGGAACGGTTCCGGAAACGGAAGTAGCACCATTGTACCTCTTGGGGGGATTGGAATGACCATTGAACCGCTCAACCCACAGTATTGCGAGGGAGACTCCTTGTTTTTAAACTTGGCTGGAGCGGATAATTACGAGTGGCTCGAAGCCGATGGGCTGAGTACATTTGAAGGCCCAGACGTTTGGGTCAGCCCCGATACGACCACAATTTATAGCGTCATTGCGTCAAATGAAGAATGCCTCGATACAGTTGAGGTCACAGTCACCGTTGTCCCCTACCCTGTGTTGACCGTTGACCCGATTTATGCCACTTCGTGCAATGAGCCCATTCAATTGTTCGCCACCGGCGCCTTTCAACTGGCGTGGACTCCGGCAGAAACGCTGAGCAATGGCTAAGGCCCATTCACAACAGCAACCCCAACCGAGACAACCACTTACACCGTTACGGGGACAAATCAAGGGTGCAGCAGCACCGAAACAATCACCATTGCGTATCAACTGGAGGTTGAATCCACCGAATACTTTTGCGAGGGAGGAAGCTACTCTTTGCCCGATGGAACGGACGTGGAAGAAGAAGGCACCTACATCGCGAATTATGTTTCGACCGAAGGTTGCGACAGCATCGTAACGGTCACCCTCATTGAGCAGTCTACCTATGATTTTCAAATGCCCGTTCAGCTCTGTGCCGGCGAGACCTTCACGTTGCCCGACGGGACCATCATCAATGAGCCGGGGACGTATCCGGTGACCATGGAAACGGCATTGGCACAATGCGACAGCGCCATTACCACCGTGGTGGCCATATTGCAACCGTTCGAAACGCAAACCACGCTCGCCCTGTGCGAAGGCGAACCGGTCGAACTTGGAGATGGCTCAATCATCACAGAGGAAGGCGTGTACGTGACCGTTTTGACCTCCTTAACCAATGGGTGTGACAGCACAGTCACTTCAAATGTCATCTACCAACCCAATTATGATGTGGCTGTGAGCTTGGAAGAATGCGACGATGGTTCGTACCTGTTTCCCGATGGCACATTGCCCACAACCTCGGGGGTTTTTGACTTTGAACTCCAAACCCTTTTGGGATGTGATAGCAGTGTAACCATCGATCTCACGCTAAATCCGGCTTATACCATCAACTATCCAGATGAATCCTGTGCGGGTGACGGGTACCAATTGCCTGACGGCTCCAACGCTGACGCAACCGGACTCTACACATCAAATCTCACCTCTTCCTTGGGCTGTGACAGCATCATTACAGTCAATTTAGTCGTCAACCCATTACCCGAGGTTTTGAGCGGAGCGAATGAAAGCTACTGTCCCTATGATGGCGACATCGTACTTTTTCCTTCGCCCGAAGGCGGCGAACTTACCGGAGATTTATTGGATGGTAACACCCTGATTCACGAGGGTGCTGAACCCGGCGATTATCTCGTGAGCTACACGATTGCAGATGAAAATGGATGCTCCAACACAGATGCGGTGAATTACACTTTGGCAGCCCCCATTTCCCCGTCATTCACGTTCGAAATGATTTGCAACGAATTGGCCCTGGTCAGCACAACAAACGACCCCAATGAAAGCTTTGAATACGCGTGGTATTTAAACGATGAGCTGGTCGCACTCTTTGCAGAGTCCATCTATTTCTTTGATCAAACCGGCACTTTCCAATTGGGCCTCACCGCAACCGACGAATATGGCTGCAGCTACAATCAAACCGATGAAGTGCAGCTCCAAAATGCCCTTGATCTCTCCGGCTTTTTTGTGCCGAAAGTCATTTCACCCAACGGAGACGATTACAATCAAAAATTCATCATTCCCAGTGCCGTCTCCTCCTGCCTGAATTTCACGGTTACCATTTTTAACCGATGGGGACAACTGGTATATACCATGACTCCGCAAAGCGCTGCGTTTCAGGGCCTGGATGAAAATGGCAATGAACTGCCGGAAGGGTCCTATTTCTACATCATGGAAATCTTGGAATACCCCTGTGCTGAGACTCCTGACCTGCAAGAGTTCTGCACAGGCACCATTGCCATTTTCAGAAACTAAAAACCACCAAAACTCCCATGAATCTCCTTGGCACGACACAAATTCTTCGCTCGATGAGTCTCATTTTCATGCTCATTCTATCACAATTGAGCATGGCACAAAGCAATGAAGCCATTACCGAAGAGAATCCTGCTGAGTCCGCTTCAGTTTTGACTGAATCCGTGAGCGAAATGATCGCACTCGTGGCTCCGGGAATGGAAGACAATTCCGAACTCAATGCAATGATGCTCCATCGTATCCAAGTGCTGCAGCTGCAGACAAAAAGTGCCAACTTACAAGCCTCGGAAATACACTCGTGGCGCAAAAAATTTGACCTCACCGAAGTTCAAGTGCAATCATTGGATCGGATTGCGCAACGATTCTCAAACTTATCTCGTGATAATAGGCGATGAATTTTGCCCTAATCTTGACGCCCACAAAGTTTTAGTCCCCGCAAGCACACTCTCACGTATAAATCCGAGATTTCATCCGTTATAAGGTGTATTTTCAGGGCGTCATGCTACTCACTACCTATCAGAACTTGCAACTCAGGGATGCAATTGAACTAAAATTTGCTGCACCGATAAGAAACCAGTCTGATTGTCAATTCTTGTCAGCTTTCATCGAAAAGAGAACCAACAAAAAAGTAAGCAGCCACACCCTGCGACGCTTTTTTGAAATTGTGCAATGGAACGGGGAGTTTCGTGTAAAAACCCTTGACATACTTGCTGGGTTCGCAGGATACAGCAGCATTTCAGCTTTCATTAGTGAATTGCGCTCGCAGGCGAATATCAGTCAATTCATGAGAAGAAACGAGAATGAAAATTCAGACGTTTACTTCTATGAACAACTGATCCAAAATGCACCAAGCATTGACGCCATTATGGTCGTAGCAACAAACATCCGAAAGGCGATCTTGCAGAAGGATATGGAAAGGGCAATGAATTTTCTACGCCTTCTTTCACCCCTGATTGACAATCCACAAAAGCATTACAACGCATTGATGCTGTTCTCTCAATTTGTCGCTCCGACATTCTATGAAATAGACGATGAGAATATCATCAAACAGCTCATCAAGGAAACGCCCTATTCGCAATTGGTACTGAGTAATTTTGTTCCAATCCTTGAAATTGAAAAAGGGTACGGGCTGCACATTAAATTGATGTTGCGTTACTCTCCAGACCCTGAGCAACAAGCCTTTGGAAATTCGCTTCTTGCAGCGCAGGCATGGCGATCTGGGAACGTTGAAGCCGCAAGGGAACTCACTATACTAGCGATCAATAGCAGCAAAAAATTCAACCCAATCCCTCCGATATTGAAGGGACGCCTTGATTTTCTGCACCACATTCATCAAAACGGACTCGAAACCGAATTCAAGCCCTCTGCCCTATCTGCACCAAAATATCAGGAGATCTTCTATTTCAATTCGATTGCCTCGGAGTTGGGGCTGCTAAAACAAATAAAATGGTGCGAACGACTGTACGG
>CAXDQP010000244.1:0-3543 GCA_963991335.1 uncultured Flavobacteriales bacterium | reverse complement strand
ATCAATTAGTTCGATCTCTTGGTCGGCTAAATTTCCGCAAAACAGCAGGCATGAAACGAGAATTGAATCAGGAATACGACACCATTGGATTGTCATCCATGCAGCTGGAGTGCGTCGTAGGTATTCATCCGCACGAGCGCATTACACCCCAGACGCTTCACGTTGCGTTGGAATTGCATTTCGATCGCAGGCCCAATGCTTTTGGGACATCTCTCACAGATTCGGTCGACTATTCAGTCGTGGCGGGAGAGGTAGCCTTTATTCTGCAAGTCGGGAAATTCCGACTGCTGGAGACCGCGGCTGAGGCGCTCTGTCATCACTTACTATCGCCTGCACCGCCGGATCGGCCATCGCGCCGTCCCGCTGCGGTGAGCATTCGCATTCAAAAACCGCTCGCACTGAACGGAGCTGCGGAACCTTGGGTCGACATTACGCGCCATGCAGACGAAGTGGCGTACGGAAAGGAAGTAAATCATTTCGGAGAAGTGGACATTCTGCACGAAAACGATGATTGTGGCATCTACTTGCTGCGCCTTCCTCCCGGGGCGAAAATCCCGGCGCATTATCATGCCGAAATGGACGAAGGAGAATTGGTGGTCTCCGATGGCCTGATGCTTCAAAATGAACCGGTTCTCCCGGGCATCGCGCACATCTGGCCCAAAAACTTCGTCCACGAATACGAAAACCCAACCGATGTTGAGCGGAGTATACTGTGCGTCAATGCACCCAAATTCATTCCGTCCGATGAGCGATTGGTTGAACCCGAGGTTTTAAAACGCACTGGCTTGCAAAGTCCTGCGCCCCATGCCAAACGTTTTTACGGACTCGAAACGGACTAAGCCATGAAACAAAAAACAGCTTTGATTACAGGGGCCTCCAAAGGAATCGGCTTCGCAGTAGCCAAAAGGTTTGCTCCGGAGCTGAGTGACTTGCACCTCGCGGCGCGCGGCGCTGAGGGATTGCAGGAAGCGGCTGCGACGCTGGCCCGAAGAGGTTTGAATATCCACCTACACTCAGTGGATTTGACAAAGGAAGAAGGAGTGCTTGCGTTGGCCCAAGGCGTTCTGTCTATCACGCCCAAACTCGATGTTTTGGTGAACAATGCGGGCCTCTACTTGCCCGGCAGCCTGTTGGGGAATGATCGTTCGGATTTACGTTATATGATTGAGCTTAATGTGCTGTCTCACTATGACTTAATCAACGCATTGGATTCTTCTTTTTCAAACGGTGGATACATCTTTGAAATGTCTTCAGTTGCCGCGAGAAAAATGTTTCTAGGGAAGCCGGGATACAGCATTTCGAAGCACGCACAGGGGGCGATGATTGAAGCGCTGCGCCACGAGATGCGTCCGCGCGGCGTTCGCGTCACTTCCGTCTTGCCCGGACCAACTTGGTCGCATTCATGGGAAGGGGCAACGTTTCCCGAAGAAAGACTGCTGGATGCAGCACACGTGGCAGAAGCAATGTTTGCTGCATGGCAACTCCCGCAGGAGGCAGTGATGGAAGAGCTCGTAATTCGGCCTTTTGAAGGCGACATCGAGTGAGGGAATACACGGGCCCGGCGGTGTGTATTTCCTTGGGTATAACACGTGAATAACTGGAGGTCATAAAAAGCCTTGAAAGCCAAACGCAGCGTGTAGTTTCGAGTGATGTTTTTAATCTACGACACGGAGACTACCGGACTACCACGCGATTGGAAGGCCACCCTCACAGAAAGCGCAAATTGGCCACGATTGGTCCAATTGGCATGGCAGCTGCATGACGCTGATGGAAGCTTGATCGCACGTGGCAATCGCATCATTCGGCCCGACGGATTTACCATACCCTTCACGTCAGCCAAAATTCATGGGATCACGACTGCGCGCGCTGAGGCAGACGGCATACCGTTGGCGGAGGCATTGGCTGAATTTGATGCGGACCTCGCCCGTGCCTCCTATGTGATGGGGCACAACATTGAGTTTGATGTCAATATCGTTGGAGCGGAATACCATCGCCTCCAGCAGCCCATGGAGAAGCTGACGGATAAGCCGGTCATCGATTCTAAAAATGAAGCGACGGATTATTGCGCGATTCCGGGTGGACGAGGAGGCCAATTCAAGTGGCCGACATTGACTGAACTCCACCAGAAGCTTTTTGGTGAAGGTTTTGGCGAAGCTCATGATGCCGCATACGATGTGGATGCCACTGCCAAGTGCTTCTTCGAGCTGTGCCGCTTGCGGGTGATTCAACGACCGGAATTAACTGATCCGGATGGCATTCAGTATGAAGCGCCAAAATTGGAAGCCGCTAACTTCGCGGCAGCCAAGGCAACGAAAAAACAGGCAAAGAAGCCGCCAAGTGATGCAGCGCCAGCAGCTGCTGTATCAGACGCTGTTTCGGTGGTTCACCTCCATACGCACAGCAAGTTCAGTATTCTCCAGGCGGTCAGCAGTGTGGCAGAGTTGACAAAGCAGGCGGCGGATTTTGGCATGAATGCCTTGGCGATTTCCGATCATGGAAACATGATGGGGGCGTTTCAATTTGTGCGAGAAGCCAATAAGAATGGGATCAAAGCCATTGTCGGTGCCGAGCTAAATGTCTGCCGTGAGCATGAAAACCGCAGCGTCAAAGACGATGGGTATCCCACTGTGCTACTGGCCAAAAACAAGGCAGGGTACCACGAACTGACCAAGCTCAGTTCCAAGGCATACACGGATGGATTTTATTATGTGCCCCGAATCGACAAGCCACTGATTGCCGAGCATGCTGAGAACATTATTGCTACTACGGGCGGATTGTTTGGAGAAGTGCCTTCATTGATCCTCAATGTTGGCGAGCAACAGGCGGAAGAGGCCTTTCTTTGGTGGAAGGAGACCTTGGGTGATAATTTTTATGCTGAAATCAACCGCCACGGACTCGAGGAAGAAGATGTGGTGAATGAAGTGTTGTTGCGTTTTTGTGCGAAGCACGACGTGAAATACATCGCGGCAAACAATTGTTATTACGCTGAGAAGAAACAAGCAGATGCCCATGATATTTTGCTGTGCGTCAAGGATGCTCAGAACGTGAGCAAGCCCAAACGCTACATCGGCAAGCGCGGTCGGGAATTTCGATTCGGCATGCCGAACGAAGAATGGTACCTCAAATCACCGGCGGAGATGCGGAAGTTGTTTGCTGATCTGCCTGAAGGCCTCACCAATGCCCAGGCCATTGCGGATAGCTGTGAATCCTATGTTTTGGAACGAGACGTCCTTCTTCCGGCGTATGAAATTCCGGCGGAATTCGTTCATAAAGAAGATGCAGCGGACGGTGGCAAAAGAGGAGAAAACGCCTATTTGCGTTACCTGACATACCAGGGCGCAGAGAGGCGCTATCCTGAAATTACCGATGAAATCCGGCAGCGGTTGGATTTTGAGTTGGAGACCATTGAGCGCACGGGGTATCCGGGTTACTTCTTGATTGTTCAGGATTTCACCGGTGCCGCTCGTGAAATGGGAGTGAGCGTGGGGCCAGGGCGTGGGTCAGCTGCGGGATCCGCCGTCGCCTACTGCGTCGGCATCACCA
>CAXDQP010000243.1:0-3557 GCA_963991335.1 uncultured Flavobacteriales bacterium | reverse complement strand
ACAGGCATTATGTCAACGAGTTGCCTGCGGATCCTTCTGCATCGTTAGAAGCGAAAGTCAATGCTACCAAGCGGAATGATACCCAGCGAAACCATACCGCCACCCACTTATTGCACGAAGCTTTGCGTGAGACGCTGGGAACGCATGTAGAGCAAAAAGGCTCACTGGTCAAAGCGGAAGCACTCCGATTCGATTTTTCGCATTTCTCAAAAGTCACCACAGAAGAATTGCAAAAAGTTGAATCCCTCGTCAATCAGCGCATCCTTCAAAACCACCCACTGATTGAACACCGGGCCATTTCGATGAAAGAGGCTGAGGCAAGCGGCGCCATGATGCTATTTGGCGAAAAGTATGGCGACGAGGTGCGAATGATTGAATTCGGCTCATCCAAAGAGCTCTGTGGAGGCACGCATTCCCCTGCCACCGGCTCACTTGGCACATTTCGAATCACCACCGAATCTGCCGTCGCCTCTGGCATTCGACGGATTGAAGCCATCACCGGTGCTGCCGCATTGGAAGCTGCTCAAGCAGAACGCGCAACCATCGACCAAGTCAAGGAATTGCTCAAAGCACCGAAGGATATCGCCAAAGCTATCGGTGACTTATTGAGCAAGCAAAACGCGCTCCTCAAAGAACAGGAGGCACATAAGGCGCAAGCGGCTCAGGCAGCGAAAAAAGATCTGGCGAGCAATTTGGAACAAATCAATGGCGTGAACACCTTCATTGGTGAGCTGCCGCTTGACACCGCTGCCATCAAAGACATCGCATTTCAATTGAAAGCTGAAAAAGCACCATTCTTCGGTGTGTTTGCCTCCCGCGCTGGTGGAAAGCCGACCATTTCTGTTGCCATCAGCGATGATATCGTAAAAGAGCGAGATCTGAATGCAGGCGCGATCATTCGCGATATTGCCAGCCACATCAAAGGCGGCGGAGGCGGTCAACCTTTCTTTGCAACTGCAGGTGGAAAAGATGAATCAGGCATTCCGACAGCATTGCAAGCGGCTAAGGAAATACTGTAATTCCAGCAGGATTCGAAAGGCAATGATGCAACAGCGTCACTCCAAAAAAAAAAGCGCTCTTGGAGCGCTTTTTTTAATTGGAGCGTTTGGTCCCCAATTAGGTAGCGTGCAACGGGGAATTCTTAGAATCCGCCAGGTTCATTTTTCCATACACAGGTCCCTCATATTCTTCTTGGTAAGCGAGGCTCAAGTTCAGCACATAAAACACATTGAACACCGCAGCAAGTGCAAAGTCAACGTTGGACTTTTTCCCAAAAGACTGTGCAAGCTCAATGGTGGTGCGAAGGAAGAAAAACAAATTGAAACCAGGAATCAGAAAAAACAATGCATGAGACGCAGGTCGTCCGATGATTTTCATCGCCATGACGACATTGTACCCCGGTACAAATGCCTTCCAACCTGGAATGCTACATTTCATGAACAGCCGTGCGTTCGCGCCGACCGCTATCATCGCTAAAAACGCCGTCATCATCACCACTCCTCCACTCAATTCCCAACCCAAAATGTAAAAAGTATTCATGGCTTGTGCTATTGTGTTCAAAGTCAAGACGTTTCCTCAATACAAAGGTTGCCTCTTAACGCACACAATACAAGTCAATTGCATCCACAATCTCAACGCTGAAGTGTTGAAATCATCTCCCCATCGAGGGCAAACGCTCAAGCGTTCGAGGTCAACCCACCAAATCGACGGACCAAGGGTTGATCAATTTTTCCTCCCTTCGGGGTGAGGATTACCAACCGTTCCACCACATTCCGCAATTCACGGATGTTACCGGTCCAGTTGGCTGATTGCAGCATTTCCTGTGCCTCTTTTGTCATTTCCAATTGCACCTTGCCATGTTGCTCGCAGATGATTCCTAAGAAATGCGCAGCCAGCAACGGGATGGCTTCGCGGCGATCGTTCAATGCCGGAACGTGAATGGGAATGACTGCCAGACGGTGGTAAAGATCTTCACGAAACCTCGAGGCTGCGATTTCCACTTTCAGGTCTTTATTGGTCGCAGCTACAATCCGCACATCAACTTCAATTTCCTTCTCGCCACCCACCCTCGAAATTCGGTTTTCCTGCAACGCTCGCAGCACCTTCGCTTGCGCAGATGCACTCATGTCTCCTATTTCATCTAGAAAAAGAGTTCCTCCTTGGGCTTGCTCAAATTTGCCTTTTCGCTGCTTCACTGCGCTCGTAAAGGCTCCTTTTTCATGGCCAAACAATTCGCTCTCGATGAGCTCTGATGGAATCGCAGCGCAGTTGACTTCGACAAACGGCTGATCGTGCCGCGTGCTCAGTTCATGCAGCTGCCGGGCGACCAACTCTTTCCCAGTGCCGTTGCCTCCCGTCACCAAAACCCGCGCATCAGAAGGAGCCACCGTGCAAATCAACTCCACGATAGATCGGACCTCTGAGGATTCACCAATGATGGCTGTGGACCGCTCGGACTGAATTTTGCGCTCCAAGCGTTTCGTCTCCTTTTCCAATTTTCCTTGATCCAACGCGTGACGACCCGTCAGCAAAATGCGATTCAAATCCAATGGCTTTTGAATGAAATCATACGCACCTTTCTTCAATGCCTCCACAGCAGTATCCACTGTGCCATGTCCGCTGATCATGACCACATGGGAAGCAATTTCCTTTTCCTTGAACAGATCGAGCACCTCCAGCCCGTCAAACTTGGGCATTTTGATGTCACAGAAGATGACATCAAATGCAAACTTTGAAGCCAACTTCACCCCTTCCGCTCCATCCTCAGCTTCTGAGACCTGGTAATTTTCATATTCCAAAATCTCCCGCAAACTGCTGCGAATGGGAGCTTCATCATCGATGATTAGAATCTTTGCCATGGTCTTGTGTATTCCTTTGGGGTCTTCAAACGTAGTGCAAAGATGTTGCCAAACTTCGAATGCTGTGCATGGTCATCCGCGAATCATCGCGTGCAAAGCTCCTTCGCGAAGTGCATATGGCGATTGGAAGACAAGGCAATCCGGAGGTAATGCAGCGAGTACAACTTGAACCAGCATACTCGAAAGAGGGATGAGCCGCGCGCGAGCAGGCGCCATGCCCGGAAGCGCCAGCCGTTGGGCAAAGTCCAAGTCGAGCAATTTCGAATGCATCGCCATCAATCCATCGCGGTCAATGATTTGGAGGGATGGGTGACCGTTCGCGGCTTTTTCAGGAGGGGTTGCCGAAAATGCGGGAACCTGTGCTTGCCGCACGAGTTCCACAAACGTGTCGAACGACCCACTGCTGCCTACCAAATGCCGCGGTCCATGCGCCCGAATGCCCTCTGACATTTCCACAAAAGTCTCTTCCAAAAATGCTGATTATCGCTCGGCACCCGCTTCGGTCAGGGGATCCGATGGTTTCCCAAATTCTGCCAGCCTCGAAACACCTGCATCGAAACTTTTCGACCATCGCTTCACCCACTGGCCTTCAGTACCAGGCGCCAAAATTATGAGTTCCAAACTTCCGCCTCCAATGTCCATGATCATCAGCGGCTCCTGCCATCCGGGCAGGGTCAACAGGTCGGCCGACGCGGCCGT
>CAXDQP010000242.1:0-3619 GCA_963991335.1 uncultured Flavobacteriales bacterium | reverse complement strand
CAGGGTTTTTCCTATACCATAGAAACTGCATTTTAGGCTCAAGCGTCTAAGGTCACACGTCAGATATCAACATTTGGGTCTGAATCAATCGGAAGTAGACTCCACCTTGCCATCCCGAAGCCGAATCACACGGTGCGCGCAGGCAGCAATATCCTCTTCATGCGTCACCAAAATCACGGTATTCCCCGCCGCTTGAATCTCTCCAAACAAAGCCATGATTTCCAAGGAAGTGGCCGTATCTAAATTTCCGGTAGGCTCGTCTGCGAGAATGATTGAAGGCCGATTCACCAGCGCCCGGGCAACAGCAACTCGCTGCCTTTGCCCACCGCTTAACTCATTGGGTTTGTGCTCCATACGGTCACCAAGTCCAACGGTGCGAAGTACTTCTGCAGCCCTTTCCAAGCGCTCGTCTTTGCTAAAACCCGCGTAAATGAGCGGCAGCGCAACGTTTTCAAGTGCGGTGTACCGCGGCAATAAATTGAATGTTTGAAAGACAAAACCTATTTCCCTGTTCCGAATCTCTGCCAATGCATCCTCCTCCAACTGCGCGACATTCTGTTGATTCAAATGATAGGTGCCCTCGGTCGGTGAATCCAGGCAGCCCAGCACATTCATCAAGGTGGACTTCCCACTTCCTGAAGGCCCCATCAATGCGACATACTCGTTTTGACCGATGCTCAAGTCCAAGCCATCCAGCGCGTGGACATCCTGTGAACCGACGTGATACGTCTTGCGCAACCCTTCAATGGAAATCAATGTTTTCACAAGGCAAAGGTAGAGCGGGATATTCAACTCTTGGTGTTGAGTAAATTCCAATTTCCATGGATCGCTACGTCTGTCACTACGTATGTTTGAATGAACTCTTATCACCCCCGCATGATTAAGCATAGCCTCTCAACAATCGCCCTGCTACTCCTCAGCAGCATTAGCTTTGGCCAAGTGGATATCGATTCGGATTTCAGCATCGAACAGTACGTGAATGACATTTTGTTAGGAGAGGGTGTGGAGGCGTTCAACATCACTTACACAGGCGGTGCGAGTCAATTGGGTTTCATGACAGGCGGTGAAGGACCGCTGGAGATTCCAAGTGGGCTTGTGCTGAGCAGCGATGCCGCAGACAACATCTCTTGCCCTCCCGTTTTCAATGCTTGCGCCGATTGTCTGGGAGACGGATTCAACGACCCCGACTTACTTACAATCGCAAATTCAGTACCTCCTTTGATCGGCCAGTCTTTCTCGGTAAGTTCTGTGAATGATGGATGTGTGCTTGAGTTTGACTTCACTGCCGGTGGAGACTCCATCAGTTTCAATTACATTTTCGGGTCTGACGAATACGAAACGTGGATCAATACACAATACAACGATGTATTTGCATTTTTCTTGAGTGGACCCGGTATTTCAGGGGAATTTACCAGCCCTGCAGGATTTCCAGATGGCGCCATTAACATTGCGGGCGTACCTAATTCTGATCCGTATTTGCCCATCACCATTTCCAGCGTTAATTCAGGCACCAACTCCGAATATTACATCAACAACCAATCGGAACAAGACCTTTGTATCCTCGGCTACACTCAATCGTTCACAGCAGAGGCTTCTGTGCAGTGTGGTGAAACGTACCACATCAAACTCGCCATTGCCGATGGAAGCGATACCGCATTGGAATCCATTGTAATTCTAGAGGAGGGTTCATTTAGTTCCAATGCGTTCGACCTCACGGCAAGTGCCTCCATTTCTGGAAACATCATTTTTGGCGGTGACACAACCGTAGTAGAATCCTGTAACGATGCCATTTTTCAAGTCGTGCGTCCGGATGCGAGCGTCGAAGACACTCTGCTTATCACCATCGGAGGCACCGCCACCAATGGAACAGATTACGAAGAAATTGATCCGGAGGTCATCATGGAAGTCGGCGAATACACCGTGGACATTCCGCTCAACGTAAATGCTGATGCAGAAGCAGAGGGGACGGAAACGGTCATCATTTCTTACCTCTACGTCAATCTTTGTGGTGACAGCATTAACCGGGAATCCACCTTGCTCATTGAAGACTTCGAACCCACCGAATTGGACTATGCCAATCCCGTGGGCATCTGCAATGGTGAAGCCGTTCTTGAAGTCACTCCCATTTCCGGGTATGGGCCTTATCAATATGAATGGAATACGGGGGCGACGGATACGCTGTCTGTGAATGTCGTTCAGACGGAGACCCCGGGCGCAGCGATTGTCACCGTGACGGATGTCTGCGGGAATGAGGTTGATGCTACCGTTACGTATACCTTGCCTCCTGAGTTGATTGTCTATGCTGAACAAGTCAACGTGCCTTTGTGCGCTGGAGACGACATCCTTCTTGAGTCTGGAATATCGACCGGAGCGGGACCCTTTAGCTATGACTGGTCGAGCGGCGGAAACGATGAAACAGAAACCATCAATGTCGAATCGGGCCAGACGGTGACCTTGACAGTAACCGATGCATGCGGTGTTGAAGATGAATTCGAGGTAGATGTTGAAGTTCCTATTTACGACCCTATCACCGGAACGGATGCGGAATTGTGCCTTGGCATTCAAGGAGATCTCAATTTGTTAGGCGGCACCGGCCAAGAAAATATCGCAGGGAACTGGGAAGGCAATTACACCTTTTATGCGTGGCAATATTACAATTATAACGATCAAGGTTATCCCCAAGATTCAGTCTGGGTTGCGGTAGATGCCGCGCTTGACACGTTGATCACCTTCATCGGCCCATCCGGCAATTTTCAAGCCTCTTTGCAACAAAATAGCATGGAGGTTACGGTGGTGGACCTTTGTGGCTTGCAAGCCACATTTGGCATTGACGTAATCGCCTGTGACACCGAAATTCCCAATGTCTTCTCGCCCAATAATGACGGCATGAACGACTTTTTCCGTATCCCGGGAATTGAAGGCTTTCCAAACTCACGATTGGAGATTTACAACCGTTGGGGCTCTGTCATTTTCCAAGATGAAGATTACAAAGGCGGCTGGGATGGTCGTCTCAACGGAACGCCCGTATCGGACGGCTCCTACTTTTACATTCTCTATCGATCGGACGGCGAACGATACCACGGCGCGCTGACCATCATGCGTGAACGACGTTGATGCGCGCATCCCTCGTTACGGGCATCGCCATTTTGATGCTTGCAAATGCCGCTCAACACTCCTTGGCACAGCGATTGGTCACCCATGACGAATTGATTTATTCAGGACCTTCATCAGGCATGATTTCCCAACAAATTGGAGTGAGTTTTATCGACATTTTGGAACATGACTTGGGGGATTTAAACGGTGACGGATCAGATGAATTTGTTGCCGCCGTCGAAACACCCAAGATCATCGATGGTGTCCGAGAGCGGCTGGTCGTCATTTTTCAAAAACAACAGGGGAAGTGGATGCTTTGGAAATTTTCCGAAGCTCCGATTTTAAACAGCGAAGAAGGTGGCGTTCTTGGCGATCCATTCGATGACATCGGGATCCAAGATCAAAAGCTCTTCATTTCACATTACGGGGGCAGCAATTGGCGCTGGTCCATGGAAGATGGGTATCGCTTTGACGGAGAGGATATCATTCTCAGTGAGCATCGGTCCTATTGGGGTTCCTTTTGCGA
>CAXDQP010000241.1:0-3649 GCA_963991335.1 uncultured Flavobacteriales bacterium | reverse complement strand
GTGGATCCGTTCGATTGTCGAGCATTTACGGTGCGCCTCTCAGTGAAATCGACCTCGATATCATGCCGCAGTGGCAACGTTCAATCAAGCGTTTATTGGATTGGACCGTGAGCACTTTTGCGTTGATCTTGTTGAGCCCTGTTTTTGTGGTGATTGGTCTGCTGGTCCGCACGACCAGTTCGGGGCCGGTGTTTTATCTCCAAGAGCGGATCGGCCGCCACGGTAAGCCCTTTCAAATCATCAAGTTCAGGACCATGCATGTGAACGCAGAGTCAGCAGGGCCGCAATTGAGCCGTGATGATGATCCTCGAATT
Organism: uncultured Flavobacteriales bacterium; assembly: GCA_963991335.1. Taxonomy (GTDB): domain Bacteria; phylum Bacteroidota; class Bacteroidia; order Flavobacteriales_D; family Sanyastnellaceae; genus UA16. Next base: position 3,335 of record CAXDQP010000241.1, on the reverse strand, counting down.
ACTCCCGTCGGACGTTTTTTGCGCAAATCCCGCTTGGATGAATTCCCCCAATTCTTCAATGTGCTTTTGGGCGATATGGCACTCGTGGGACCGAGACCTGAACGAGCGCATTTTATTTCACAGATCATGGAACGGGCGCCGCATTACCACCATTTGCAGAAGGTTCGGCCGGGGATAACCTCATGGGGCCAAGTCAAGTATGGGTATGCCGAAAATGTGGATGAAATGATCCAACGCCTTCGTTTTGACTTGATTTACATCGAAAACATGAGCATAGCGTTGGACATTAAAATTCTGTTCTACACAGTCTTGACGGTGCTCCGAGGACGAGGAAAGTAGTTTTAGTCGACGAAGTAATTTATTTGAGCGATATTTACAGAGATGATGAAGCGGGCTTCACATTTCCTGTCGCACGTGGTGCACGGTCATAACGCTGTGCAGATCGTATCCTGTTTATTGGCCTGTTTTTGGCTGAACTTGACGGAGTTGTCGCTTTGCGCGCAGGAGGGTGCAGGGGACAGATCTCAAACTTTGGTTTGGCAGCGCTCGCATGCACTGATGCTCGAGAATATGGGTTTCTTCCTCGATGGTGCCGTTGACGTGGATATGGAATTGGGCCAAGTGCAATGGAAAACGTCAGAGGCAGCAGTGTTCCGACGGTTGGAGCGGATTGTTCAAGAGGTAGCAAGCCTTCAGGCACTGCCCGTTCCATGGACAAAAGGAGGGTTTTCAGATGAAATAAAAGCACTTATTGGTCACGTTGGTTCCTTGGATTACCGGGATTTGCGCCGTTGGAGAATGGCGGAAAATTTATCGGAGAAAGAACAATGGTATGTCTTGGTTCAAAGTGGCTTGGATGAGTTGAAAATGCAATTGGCCATGGAACTACCGGGTCAATGTCGCTTTGTACGCGTCTTTGAAAGCAATGTTTCCGGAGCAGGGGATCGAAACCTTGGAGGTTGCCGAAACAGTCTGGTTGACGCTCGATCCGGCCGCAGCGCTTCCTTCGTTGGCATTGGAACTCTCAGCGGCCTCCTCGGGAGATTTATCGGTCGAAGACCGTTCGGTTTGGCCCCCGCCGGAATCGCCCGACTTGGCCTATTGGATGGAGCGTATTTTATTCTTGTTGGAAGGTCAGGAAAGGCGCATCATGGCATTGGAATCCTTTGATTCTACTTCAAGTAGTATTGCTTCGCTTCGGCCCGTAGCATCAGATCCTTCCTTGGGTCAATTGCGATTGCCACAAGTGGTTGCTATTCAATTTGCCTCGGGCTCAGCCTCGATGGATTTGAACGCGCAGCTGCAATTGAATGAAGTGATGGAATTGCTCTGTCGCCATCCACAGATTCGTGTGGTGTGCACCGGACACGCCGATGCGATGGGATCACGTGCGCATAACCACGGATTATCCAAGCTAAGAGCACGGGCAGCGAGGGAATACATCTTGCAGAGTGGTTTGGCTGCGGAGCGGGTATTGTTGAATTACTTTGGAGAAGAACGCATGCGCTCAAAAGATGCGCGGGATCGCCGTGTTGAGATTCGCTTTTATGTGGAATGACGAAAGCTGTGTGCCATCTTTGCAGCACACGCATCATCATGAAGATTATTTGCATCGGCCGCAATTATGCAGAACACGCGAAAGAGTTGGGCAACGCGATTCCAACGGAGCCGCTGTTTTTTCTCAAACCAGACAGTGCAGTCTTGGCGCACCGGCATCCTTTTTACATTCCTGCTTGGACTTCAGAAGTGCACCATGAGGTCGAACTATTGATTCGCATCTGCCGGAATGGCAAATCCATCCAACCGGAATTTGCACACCGTTACTTTGATGCCGTCTCGTTGGGGATTGATTTCACCGCCCGAGACGCGCAGGCGGAGGCAAAAGCCAAGGGCCACCCATGGGAAAAGGCCAAAGCATTTGACGGCTCTGCGGTGATCAGTAAAAAATGGATTTTGACAGATTCGCTTGATTCGGGATGGGAATCCATTCCGTTTCATTTGAATAAAAATGGAGCGATGGTCCAGTCTGGATGTGCTTTGGATATGATTCATCACGTGCACCATCTCATCGCCCATGTATCCCAATTCATGACCGTGAAAATGGGCGATGTTATTTTTACGGGGACGCCTTCCGGTGTTGGAAAGATTGAGGATGGTGACGTGTTAGAAGGGTTTCTCAATGAAGAATCCATGTTTCGCGTCAAGGTACACGGCACATGAGGCCCATGTTGTTTTTCATCGGGTACATGGGCGCGGGCAAATCACACGCTGCAAGTCGATTGGCTTCGTTAACCGGGCGTAAGGCGCTCGATTTAGACGAGGTGGTGGAGGCATCGGAAGGAGCCACTGCCGCCCAATTGTTTCAGCGTGAGGGGGAGTCAGCCTTTCGAACCGCTGAGCTGCGTGCGTTGAAAGACGCCGTGCAGCATAATGATGTGCAAATTATAGCTTGTGGCGGTGGAACTCCAATCATTCCAGGAGCATTGGAATGGATGAAATCTCACGGGCACGTGATCCACTTGAACCTTTCTTTTGAGGTCATCCTGTCGCGTTTGATGGATTCCCAAAACAAGCAGCAACGGCCCTTGCTATACCATGCCGATGGAACGGCCAAAACGGCGGCAGAATTGAGCGCGCATTGGCAATCACGAATGCCGCATTATGCGGAGGCTCACGAAGCTCTGACCCTTGCGCCTGAAGCCCGTGATTTTCAGCGCTGGGCGAAAATGCTCAAGTGATGTTGAACCAAGAGTGCTTCGATCAATCCGTTAGGATTGCCTCATCTGAATCGCTCTTAGTACCTCCGATGGTTACGTCGATGTGCTCTTTGAGGTTGGTGCTCAAACTTAGTCCGCAAAAGTCAGCGCGAATGGGGAACGACCGATGAATACGATCCACCAAAACAGCTGTGGCTACCCGCTGGGGACCGGCACTGAGGATGTGATGCACGGCATACATGAGCGTTTTTCCAGAATTGAGAACATCATCGATGATGACGATTTGTTCACCTGACAACTGCTTCAAATCAGAACTAAGGGCAATGGCTTCCTCCAGAGGTGCTGATTTCTTGAGCTTGAGCGTACTCATCTCAATTTCGATGGAACAGATGGTGTTCAACACGGTTCCAATTCGTTGGCCAACGGGCTCGCCATTGCCGGCGATGCAAATGAGGTGAATCTTTTTGGCAAGAATGAACTCCTCGGCGATTTGTCGCGCGATGCGTTGAATTTTCCGTTCGATTTGATCTGACTCGAGAATGCGGGTTGAAGTCATGCGTCTAAGGTCGATGCTTTCAAGGTCTTTTCAAAAACGGCGATAGCTTCTACGTGAGCCGT
>CAXDQP010000240.1:0-3653 GCA_963991335.1 uncultured Flavobacteriales bacterium | reverse complement strand
ACTCGTTTTCAATCAGGAAAGAAAACCCACCCTGTTCTTGGGATTCAATGTCCACCGATTCTTCCAAGAAATCGATCACTTCGTCATTGACCAAGACCATGATTTGCACGGATTCAATGGGCGCTTCGCCCATATTGGACAGCACGACACTGACGCCCATTTGACCATCGCATGTCGAGTTGACCTGGCCAATGGCAAGGGAAGCATCCAACGGATGGACATGACTCAGAACGAAATCCAAGGTGTCATTGTTGCCGTAGCCATCGTCTGGATCCGATACAATGCCGGTGATGAGGTAGTCGCCGGTAGTGGAGAAATCTTGAGGCACGCTGAATTGGAATTCGGCGTCGCCAAACGGCTCAATGACGTCTGGGATGTTCAAGGTTTCTATCAGTTCACCGTTTACCAGCAGGGAGAGGTCAAAGTCGCTCATGTCATTCAATCCCGTGTTGGCCACACGCATGGTGACCAGCTCCTCTGCGCCCAAGGAGGAAGATGCCACGGGGTCGATGAGTTCTTCCACAGCCAGGTCGTCATCGGCTTTGATGCCTGCCCAAAATGACACCCACGGACGGGCTTGCTTGATGGCCAATTGATCTTGTGCGGTGACTTTGTACTCAATGTCCATTCCAAATCCTTCAATGCCTTCAACACCATAGAGAATGGCAAACTCATCGTGGATGGTGCCCAAGTATTCCCGCATGAGGTCGAGGTATTCGACATCCATGACCAGGTCGCCATCTTCCACCAAGTTGGACAAACGCAACACCAGGTATCCTGCCCCTTCGTCTGGATCTTCATAGAGTAAAATCTCCTCAGGCACAGCGTTGGGATCTGGATTGGTAATCAAGGATTCGCCCACTTGGGTGTTCAAATAGAACGTTCCTTCGGTATTGTAGATGGGATCGATGCTGATGCCAACGCCATTGGACTGTTCCTCCTGGAAATTGGGATGGCACAGCAACCCCATGGCGGCCATGTAATGATCCACTCGGTAAAAATCACGCTCCTCAAAAGCTCGGAAGTTCCACATGCTGGCATAGACCTGCTTGATGGACTTTGAGATATGGCCTTCGTCGAGGTGTTGTGTTTTGGAGGTGTAAAGTCCCGCGCCACTGAACCCGGGTAAGTCTTCATTGTTCGTGCTCGATCGGCATCGGACTGCGGTGCCCACAGGGAAGGAGTCGTGCATGGCTTGCAAAGCATCCATCATCCAAGGGGGCATCGGAGCGTCCTTGATGTCGTCTCTGAAGTCGCGCAAGCGATCTTCGCGGAAATCGATGTCATAGATGAAGGAAGGGTTGTTGATCATGACTTCAACTTCTTCATAGAAGTCATTGTATTGCATGAATTCGTCGTAGAAATAAAACGGAATTCCGAATCCATCCGGAATGGTCCCTTCGGGAAAACCAAACGAACGCATCGTCGCGACATTGGTGCATTTTGCACCAAAAGCGGAGGACATCTCAAAGCCGATGTCATCCAAAGGCAGGATTTCGGTGATGCTCAAATCGCGCTCAGGAATTTGAGGTTCCGTCGGACGGAGTGCCTCGTACCATTCGTTGACCTCATCCAAACTCGCTTCGCGGATGTAGTAAGATTCTGCCTCAACCCTGTAATAGATGTAATTGCCCAGTAGGCTTGCGACCGAGTCAATTGCGAGTGGATCAGCGATGTAAGCATTGGGGACATTGTCCTGAATGGCCCTCAGATTCACGTGAGAAAGTGGAGTCTGGATCACAGAGGTCATGATGCCGCCAACGCGAGGGAGTGAATTCGGCAAGGCGTCGTATAACACAATGTCCCTTGATCCGGGTGTTTCATCCACCTCCATGTGCCGGAAGAAGCCGTAGCCTTCAGCGGCATGAAGAGGGATGTAGTCTACATTTCCAAAAACCACCGACTCGAGCACAACGTCGATTCCCGACCCTTCGTAGTCATCGGCATAGTCATCGAGGTAGTCGTCTTCATCATTTTCCCCGATGAAGTGATTCATGTTGTTTTGAAGAAAAGGCAAGTTCGCCATGAGCAGTTGATACGTGCGCTGGGTAGCTTCGAAATCATACGCATCTCCAAACGAGAAATTGAATGAATACCCTCCAATTGTTCCATTGGGATTAATTTGTGTGGGATTGAAAACGATTTCTCCCGAAGAGTCGTCACCTGTTACGTCGGCATCGATTGCGCCCCAAAAACCGTAGTGAACGGTGTGGGTATTGCTATTGATGAAATAGACCTGTGGTTCGGGGGAATCTCGGTTGAGAATTCCAAACTTCACATACAATTGATCATCTAAAAAAGGTGCCCAGCCGACATTGTTCACAGTGGCTAGATCCATGAATGTTTCGGCATCTGGAACGGAGGTTGCTCCATTTACAAAACCAATGGCTTCCGCATAATTCAGAGGAGCATCAGTTGGCATGTTTTGAAATTCTGTAACATCATCAATGCCGTCTCCGTCGATGTCTCCGGGGTTTGATACGTCGTACTCCCAGATGGTGTAGTTTTCGACCGGATAGGCTGCGCCTGGCTCCGAGATGATCATGGTTCCGTTGATGCCCATGGCAATGGAAGAGGGCCAAGTGAATGAAGAACTGTGCTCCGCCTCCAAGATGTAATACTTGCCTGATTCAGCTTCAATGGAAAGCTGAACCTGCCCATAGAAATTGACAGAGTAGTTGTCAATGGGCACAGCTACTTGCGCAGCGATTCGGCCTTGGAAGGCAGCCGATAAGAGGAGAAGGAGCGTGATAATGTGCTTCATTTCAAATGGTTGGTGAGTTCTTGCTGATGGAAGGTACTCCTTTTTTTGCAAAATACAGAGCCGCTGGGGCGTACGAGTGGTTGCTTGGGCCTAAAGTAATCATGAGGTCAGTCAACGTCTCCATGTCCTGGGATTTGAGAATTCGCAACAATCTCACTTTTTGAGCAAATAAAGAGCGCAGCACCTCTGAGAAGATGCTGCGCCTTCGGTGAGTTTCTCACCTCTTGCAGGAAGATGTTGTGGAATGGCCCTAACCCAAGACCATTGTCCAATCATTCCTTGACAAATCGAATCGCTTCATAAGATTTTCCCGTTACGCGAATTTGCAAATTGTACAAACCGGTCGGCAGTGTTCCGACATTGATAGCTTCGTTCCCAACGCCGCGCTGACGGTGGACGATTTTACCATTGACGCTGTAAACATGGGCTTCCCACGTTTCATCGGTTGCGAGACCCTTGATCTTCGCTGTTGTTCCAACGGGATTGGGAAAGAGGAACAGTGCGTTGGCATCAAATGCCTCTTCACCAATATCCGAAGCAGTGCTTTCGCAGATTTCGAAGTTGAAAGTGCTTGGCGGTGCCATGGTGGTGCTCGTTTCTTCAATGACAATGTCTCCACTGGGATTTTTCACGAGGTACCCCGTTTGGTTGGGGAAACTGACCGCTGGCGTCACAACAAAGTCGATTTCTCCCTCATCGACTGTAACCATCACAGGTCGACTCTGGAAACCATCATAATCAGCGAAGCCATCCCCATTGAAATCGGGGTTAAAGAAAATATTGGCCTCCAAACCCGATTCAGAATAGACTGCCATATTTCCTCCGTACCAACCATCTTGAGATCCGTCAGTAAATGTGACTTCAATGATGCCGCAGGTGGGTCCTTCTT
>CAXDQP010000239.1:0-3662 GCA_963991335.1 uncultured Flavobacteriales bacterium | reverse complement strand
CAGTTGCCGACTGAAAAATCAAATCCAAATCATTTTCCGTCAAACCACGGATGCCGGTTAGGTTGTGAACGGATAAGTGGTTCATTCGGGCTTCTTATTCAAGAGCATGACTCGGCAGGTCGTACGTTGTGCATTCCATATGACTTGCACATATTGCCAATCGATGCTGTCAATTGATTTTCCTATGAATTGTGGCTCAATTGGAAGCTCTCTCTGAAAACGTCGATCCACTAGAACAAGGAGTTTGACAGTTTCCGGGCGACCATGAGCAAGCAATGCATCCAACCCCGCACGAATGGTTCTACCCGTAAATAAGACATCGTCCACTAAAATGACATCCCTTCCTTCGACGAGGAACGGCATAGAGGTGGACTGCGGTGTTATTGGTTTTTCTCTTCGCCTAAAGTCATCCCGGTGAAAAGTGCTGTCCAAACCGCCGCAATTGATGGTGGATCCAGGCAAGAGCTGTTCGAGTTTGACCTTTAGTATTTTCGCCAAGTCATAGCCGCGTGGCTGCAAGCCAACCAAATCGGTGTTATTAAAATCATGATGCTCAAGTAACTGATGAGCAAAGCGGTCTATGACGCGATCGAAAAGCTCCTCATCCATGAGAATTTGTGATTCCATCGGTGCAAAGATAGAATTGAAACAAAAAAGAGGCGCACTAGGAGCCCCTCTTTTTCATTGGATTCAAGAATGAAGCTGATTACTCCTCTCCAGACTCATCTGTGGATTCATCCTTTTTAGCCGCAGCTTTCTTTGCCGGCGCTTTTTTAGCTGCAGGCTTTTTCGCCGCAGGCTTCTTAGCAGCCGCCTTTTTGGCTGGCGCTTTTTTAGCGGCTGCTTTTTTAGCAGGGGCTTTCTTCGCTGGAGTTTCTTCCGTCGCTGAAGCTTCGTCTGCAGCCGGAGTTTCTTCCGTCGCAGAAGCTTCGTCTCCAGCTGGAGTCTCTTCAGTCGTTGGAGCTTCTTCCGCCGCAGGATCGGCTTTTTTGGCAGCCGGTTTCTTCTGAGCTGCTTCTTTCGAAGCTGGCTCCACTTCTTTCGCCGCCGCTGGTACATCTTCCATCTGCTCTTTCAAAGCGGATAGAACATCCAAATCACCGAAAGTGCTGCGTTCAACGTTGGAATTGACTTCATTCATCATGCGGTTTCCGCCACCCCCCGTTCGAGGCTTGCGCTCTTTAGGAGCCGAAGGAGCAGGCGCTTCTTCGAATGTACGCGTGTGACTCACAGTGATGCGTTTCGCATTGCGGTTGAATTCAAGGACAACAAACTCTGCACTTTCTTCAAGCGCAATGGAATTTCCATCTTCTTTGGTTAGGTGCTTGATATTGCATGACCCTTCCAATCCATAAGGCAGAGCTATCGCAGATTGGTTTCCTTCGATCTTGACGACCGTTCCAGAATGCTTGGACCCAACCGCGAAGATTGTTTCAAAAACTTCCCAAGGATTTTCCTCGAGTTGTTTGTGTCCAAGACTCATTCGACGATTATCCTTATCGAGTTCAAGAACAACTACATCTATGGTATCGCCAACGCTGCAAAATTCGGATGGATGCTTGATTTTCTTGGACCAGCTCAGGTCAGAGATGTGCACGAGGCCATCGATTCCCTCCTCCAATTCGACGAAGAGGCCGAAGTTGGTGAAGTTTCGAACGGTTCCGGATTGTTTCGAATTCAACGGATAGCGTTGATCGATCTCCGCCCATGGATCTTGCTTGAGCTGCTTTAGTCCCAATGACATCTTTCTTTCTTCTCGATCGATATTGAGGATGACACATTCAATATCATCACCAACGTTGAGGAAGTCCTGTGCACTTCGTAAGTGTTGTGACCAGCTCATCTCAGAAACGTGGAGCAAGCCTTCTACGCCAGGTGCGATTTCAACAAACGCACCGTAATCGGCAATGACTACAACTTTTCCTTTGATTCGTCCACCTTCGACGAGATCCTCTGTCATGGAATCCCACGGATGTGGCGTCAATTGCTTCATTCCAAGAGCAATTCGCTTCTTGTCGTCATCAAAGTCAAGGATAACAACATTGAGCTTCTGATCCAGTTCAACCAACTCCTCGGGGTGGTTGACACGGCCCCAAGACATGTCGGTGATATGAACCAATCCATCGATGCCTCCAAGATCGACGAATACGCCGTATGAGGTGATGTTCTTGACGGTTCCTTCGAGCACTTGTCCTTTCTCGAGTCCGCCAATGATGATGCGCTTTTGCTCCTCGAGTTCAGCTTCAATCAAGGCTTTGTGGGAAACAACTACATTTTTAAATTCCTGGTTGATTTTGACAACCTTGAAATCCATTTGCTTTCCAACGTAAACATCAAAGTCACGGATTGGCTTAACGTCAACCTGTGAGCCAGGGAGAAATGCTTCAATCCCGAAAACATCGACAATTAAGCCGCCTTTTGTGCGGCACTTCACTTCACCTTGGATGATGATGTCTTGTTCTTTGGCTTCGTTAATCTTGTCCCAAGCAGAGAAGATGCGTGCGGGGCGGTGCGAAACGACGAGTTGGCCGTTCTTATCTTCTTGTCGTTCAATGAAAATAGGGACGATGTCGCCAACTTTCAAATCAGGGTTATAACGGAATTCGTTAGCGCTTACGACGCCTTCGGATTTGTAACCGATGTTCACAACCACTTCCTTCTTTGAGATGGAGATGATTGTTCCGTCGACTACTTCCTTCTCTCGAATGAGGTTCAGTGAATTTTCATAAGTAGCTTCGAGTTCTGTGCGATCATCTTTTGAATAATCATCTGTGTCAGACTCAAAAGCATCCCAATCAAAGTCACCAGGCTCCGCGAGAGCAGGGCGTTCGGTGAGGATTTCAACGGGCTTTGAAACAACAACTTCTTCCGCCACGACTTCTGTCGCTTCGGCAGTGGCTTCGGTTGTCATTTCTTCAGTGGTGGCTTCTGCTGTTTCAGCGGAAGCTTCCGGAGTTGTCTCCGGTTGCTGAGGAGCAGCTTCTTCTTTGTGCTCTTCAGGCTTCTGGGTTTCTTCGCTCATGGCTTTCCCAGGGGTTTTGTATTTCGCACTAGGACCTATGCGAAAGATTGTTGAATGAACTCCATGTCCTTGTGGAGTTTAAATCGGATGCAAAAGTAAGTAAAATTCAATTTAAACCATACGCCCGTGTGCATTAATCAAGCACGAACAGTTTGGATGGTTTTCGAGTGGCTGCTAACGCATCAGTCCATTGAATGAAATAAATGCCTGACGGAAGGTTTATTTCTATGCGGTCACTTCTGATGATTGTCCATTGCATCACTTGCTGTCCGTTCGCATTGAAAACGCGAGCTGCGGAAGCGACATGCAAGAGCTGACCGTTTCGAATGGGATTCGGATACGGCTCGGTCCAGTTGAGACTTGGGGTTGCTCCTAAGTCATTGGCGGTTCCGTTGCTAGCATTGGGTGTAGGAAGATTGAATTCGACCCAAGGAAGATCCGCATCATAGCTGCGGCCAAACGATTTCCCAAGCGAAAGAGCTGGTACATCGATGGCATCAGCGATGGTGAAGCCATCCGGTGAGCGGAGGGCAAGTGACTCACCGATCGAGCTCACCTAAAAATTCGCGTGGTTCCAACCTTGTGACCAGTCTTCGTCTGCAAAAATCATGAAGCGGCCAGACGGAGGAACGATTGATGA
>CAXDQP010000238.1:0-3670 GCA_963991335.1 uncultured Flavobacteriales bacterium | reverse complement strand
TTAAAGCCATTTATCGCAGGTTATTTTCTGACACCGAAGTCAGATTAAAACCAACTGATATTGTAATCCGCTCACCTGGTTTGCGCTCTTTGATGGAGTCAAAGAAATCGTCGGGATCTAAGATGTCACCAATTGCAGAATCCTTGGGACCTTGTTTGTCTGGCACAATTGAAATATTAATCGGCATATTAAAATCTCCCTTTCGGATGTTATATCCTGCTGCAAAAACAAAGCCCAATCCGGAAGCAGATAGATTGGGTCCGGTCGCAAACTCAAAGCCTCCTTCCCCACGGACACCAACCAAACTTGAAAAACTTGGCAAGAACATTCCCTTTTCCATTCCTCCCACAAACGCTACCCACTCTACGAGTCCCACAATTGGACCTCCAGAATCTGCAAAACGTGTTTCCCATTGCCATCCATACTGAGTGGTGTAGGTAAAGGGAAGCCCCGTGCCAAATTCGCTGTATTCCGTACTGTCCATCTCATGGACGCGATTCAGGACCTGTGATGTACTGCCATCACCAACATAGGTGAATCCGAATCGAGGACCTGTAAGCTTGCTTACTTCAGAAATTGAGCCTATCTCACCGGATGTTTGGGCAAAACCCAACATTGAGAAAATCATCGCTCCCAATAAGTAAACGCTTGTTTGAACTATTTTCATGCCGCGAATATAAACCAAATGGGATATCACTCTTTTCGCAGTGGATCAAAGGGCCAGAGAACAACACCCCAATTCATGCGTTTCTAATGACACAAACCGTTCCCTATGTCCATTCCGAAGCAAGAAGAAACCTTCTACCCTTTACTCGATGTTTTGTCCCACGGCAATCCCATGTGGTACGAAGCAATGCGCAAAGAAGCCAAGCAAAAGCACTTCATGCATTTGGATTCCATCGACCTCATCGCTACCCATAGCAATGGCCAGCCGTTGCTTCTCAATCGCATGGGTTGGGCCAAAATCAACTTGTGCATTGCCGAATTCATTCGCACGCCGGTGCGGGACGCAGTGCAAATCACCGAGGCGGGATTGGCCATTTGGAAGCGTGGCTCATGCGATTGGAATGACCTATATGCCACTGCCGCTTGGAGGCAAAAAATGGTTTCAGAAACGCCGTATTGAGGGAAATTAGCCATCCAAAATCCGATGCATTAAAAAAGCCCTGCACCAAGTGCAAGGCTTTCTTTGGGGTGGCTAATGGGGCTCGAACCCACGACCCCTGGTACCACAAACCAGTGCTCTAACCAGCTGAGCTATAGCCACCGTTTACCCCAAAGGGTGCGCAAAGATAATTGGAGTTTTTGAAAGTCCTACACCAATTGACGAGAAAGCTAACCGGCAATGGAATGTTCCGATAGCTGCTCAATCCATTCAATCGGAGTCCTTTAATACCCGGAAGGCATCTCCGGCTCTTTTCATGTCGTAGGGCAATCTCTTTTCAATAGGGCACCCTATGGCTTCCGTCTCAGCGGGAATGACTGCCTCCCCTGTCAATGCTTGCTCCACGGCGAGCGCCAAGTCGGCACTTTTCGGCTCGGAACGGTGCTTGCCGAGCGCATAATACAAATCGTTCACTCGACCGCGATAGACCAATTTACCTTCGGGACTCACCAGCACGGCCTCGGGCGTGTATCGAGCTCCTACCGCCTCCGACCAGCCCAATGTGTCTTTCGCAAGTGACCAGTCTACACCGTATCGCTCAGCAAATGTTGCAATTTCGGCTTCTGTAACCGTTGGATTCGGAAACCAGCCCACCATTTCTACTTCACCTGGATACTCCCGTTCCCACTGCTCATTGAGCGCGTTCAGGTAAAATGTGTAATCTTGACAAATTGGGCAAAGTGGAGCCAAAAAGACCCAGACTTTCCACATATCAATCTTGAACTTGAATCATATGACTGCGCACGAGCCCTGTTGAGGTGGTCAAGCGGTAGAAATAAGTTCCCGCATTCAATGAAGGCAATGCAAATCGCTGCTCGTGATGTCCCGCTGACATGTGCCTTTGAGGCATGATACTTTGCACTTCTCGGCCCCGGACATCCAACAAATCAAGCACCACGTCGTCTGCCTGATTGAGGTGATACCCAAACGTTACCGTCTGGCCTTGACGGGCTGGATTGGGCCACGCTGGAAACAGATTATCCGCAGCGTATACAATGCGCGTATCCTCGTCAGGCACCGATAGGCTGATGTTTTCATCCCCGGGCATGTAGTCCACAAATTGCAGGAACATCACGAACATCTCATCGCCCGTCAGATCGCCCCATGACGTCCATTGTGGCGGATCGTTCGGGTTGTTTGGGTTATCTGAGGTATTGTCGTACGTGCAATAGCCATGAACCTTATAGCCTGCTGGGATGTGCTTCAAACTCGGATAGCTAAAAATCCCTTGCCAGTTGAAATCCCATTCTGGAATAGAAATGAGGGGAATGGTATCGTTGCCGTCACCGGAAACAGCATACACTTCCCAAGATTGTCCGAGCAAATGGCAGTGCGGCGTAATCGACAACAAACTCATGTCACTCGTCACATTGTAAATGCCATGGAACGTCTCTACTTGATTGGGGGCTATGAAAAATGGTTCTGTCAGGTTGTCCACCGTCATCAATGCCAAATCGACCTCACGTTGAATGGGTTCTTCTGAGAAAAACAAGTTGATTTCAGTAACGTCTGACTCCTCCACGGGCGTGGGGCCATAATGCATCTGCAGCAGCAGTCGACCTTCAGGTCCTATGGTCTTTCCGATCGTAGGCGGAAAATCTGTTGGCGGTGTACCCGGCACCCAACCGCCAAAAAGGAAGTCCTCCACATTCACCCCATAATCACCAAAACTCTCATAACCCAAATCGTCATCTTCCGCATCCAATTCCTCCGCTCCGGCTATGGACACAGCGCTCTCGGTATAGGCAATGAGAGCGTGGTGAGCGATGGCTGAATTGCCCGTTCGGATCTCAACAGCTCCGATTTCCGTTTCCTCTTCGACCCCAGTCTCCAAAACAAAAACCTGGTACTGCTCCGTCATGTCTCCACCATGAACGTATGGCTCCGGCATGGAAATGACCAAATCCGGCTCACCTATCTGGCTTCCTTCTGGAAAATCAGGCAAGCCGGGATTTAGCGCTGGGTTCCCCTCAGGCATTCCTGCCTCGTGCCAATCAGCCAACACCTGGATCTGATCCTGTGTCAGAAAGCGCTCTCCTCGCAGCGAAGCATATTCGACATCCGGCGTCCAGGGCGGCATGTAACCCGTAGAGGTCACATAGGAAATGAAAGCCGCTTGATTCGCTACCTCTTCGTACGTGGTGAACGGCATCGGTCCTATTTCACCCACCCGATGGCACTCCGTGCAATTTTGATAGATGATGGGCGCCACATCGGCATGGAATGTTGGGGCCTGCGACCAAACGGGTGCAATGCCGAGCGACAGAATAAAGGCAATAAGGAGAATAAAACGTTGCATCTTCTAAAAGTAAGGAATCCCACCAAATTTAGACGCGTATTTTGCGTTTAGGTTTAATCAAAAACCTTGCGACCTTTGGCACTATGCCCGAAACGCCTCATCATTCTTTGCGCATTTTGCATTTGGCTAGCTGGTATCCCAGCAAGGTCCACGGCACCTTGGGCAACTTTGTCAAGCGTCGCATAAGCGCAATATCATCGGTACAT
>CAXDQP010000237.1:0-3681 GCA_963991335.1 uncultured Flavobacteriales bacterium | reverse complement strand
ACAGATAAAGGGCATCCCTATGGGCGACGCTCTTAGCCCAGGCATGACCATCGGCGCATGTGCGTGGATGGAAATGCAATGGATGGCGCAATTAGACCACCATACTGAGGCTAGCTTTAGGGCGGCGCGATATATGGATGACATCTGTATGGTTTACGTGCGTGACCCCATGGGGCGGTCTCAGCGAATGGTGCAATCCTTCGCGAAATCAGATTGCTACATGGACCCGCTTCGACATGAATCCGGCCATGATAACTTCTTCCTAGAAAATGAGTTCCTTTTTGAGGAAGACGGAATCATGCGCTCTCACACCATCAGGCCTATTACGGGGTATCCTGTGCAGCATTCGCTTTTGTGTGCTACTATACAAGCTGCAGATGCCGCAACGGCAGACGCATTGGCCACGGCGTGCATGGTTTGGGGTCCGGAAGAAGGCAAGCGTTTCATTGAAACCTACCGTTCAGAAAATGAGTTCGAGCGTATCGAAGCTCTTTTCATTTTCGCATCGGAATCGGGCGCTATGGTCACCTGGCAAACCCAAGGCTGGGATGAAGCCTTGTCCGCGGATTCTTGACCAAGACCGCAGGGGACTTATGATCGATCACTCAGCGGGTTTCAAGCATTCGTCTTGTGGACGAGCACCGCAAACAGAGCATGTGCCAGATTCAATTTTGAGCAAGGGATTTTGACTTGCGCAGGTCCCAGCAACTTCACCATCTTTTTTCAAGAGTATTTTGATGGCGATGCCCGCAAACCCGATGGCCAACATCCCGACTGACAAGGCAATTACTTTCCATTCCATGCGGTAAAATTACAACCGTACCGCGGCCGATTTGCAGGCCATTCGGGCTCTTGTGATTTTTTTTCGTAAATTGAGGGGTCCCTTTTGAATTAACCATGTTATCCCAAAGCTTACAGTTAATCCTGTCATGGGCGCTTTTTGTGTCCGCCATTTTCGGTTCACAACCAAGCGCTTGGTCGCAACAAGGTCCGTGTGACTGTCCCCCATGGGCGGAACGGCCGGTCAAAGAGATTTCGGACAACGATGGTGCAGGAACAGGCACAGCTGCGTGGAGTTGTGATACCACTTATCTTTTGACAGAGCCTGTTTTCGTAAATGCAGGAGATGTGCTGAGCATCGCACCTGGAACCCTAGTAAAAGGACGTTCTGGGATTGTGTTTGACACCTTGACGTATACCTTGCCCAATGGCAATCCCTCTCCTCGGGAGGATTACCTGTATAGCCAACACGCGGGAAGTTTGATTGTCAGCGCAGGAGCTACCATTGTGGCAGACGGAACGGCTGACTGTCCCATTGTATTCACGTTTGAGGCAGATCCGATGGATGGCTCGGTGGGATACGATGTGCGTGGACAGTGGGGCGGATTGATTGTTTGTGGAAATGGGGCATTGAACACCTTTGACGGGAACGACGAAATTGAAGGCGTCGTGGACTACACGGGCCAAAACAGGCATGTTTATGGTGGCGACGATCCATGGGATGCATCATCGGGAGTTCTCCGCTTCATCAGTTTGCGTCATGCATCGACATCATTGGGCATCTCACAATTTGAAAACGGCATTGAGACCAATGCCTTGTCGCTCTGCGGCGTTGGCAATGGCACGGAGGTGGAATTCATTGAAGCCATTGCCAGTGGGGATGACGGAATTCAAATTTTTGGCGGCATGGTAGACGTGCGGCATGTGGCGGCGATTTTTAATGAAGAGGACGGATTGGAGTACGACCAGGGCTGGCAGGGCCGTGGACAATTCATTTTTTCCATTACGGATGAGCTCAATGGGGCAGGCGAGCATGCAGGGGACTATGAAGGAGACGATTACGAAGAGTTTGATGTCGACATGACGTTCATGCCCTATTCCAATCCATTGCTTTACAATCAGACCTACATCGGTGCAGGCCAGGCTACTGCCATACGATTGCACAACGGGGCAGGGGTTCGCTTGCACAATAGTCTATTTGTGAATTTTGGTTTGGGCATCGATTTTGAGGATGAAGATCCCTGCGATGCATGGGAGTTGCTCTTGTTCGGTGAGACCAATATTCAGAACAATCGTTTCTGGCAAATCGGGGATAGTTCATCCATTTCGGAATTGATTCTATACGACGATGGCTATGTGTTCAACGGCCAAGAAGAGGTGGAAGCACACTTTACGGACAACAATAATTTCGCATACGACCCTGCCATTGACTTTGCGTTTGAGACCGACGCTGGACATGTGGTGGATCCCATCAACCTCACGCCTGATTCCACCGCAATGGCTGTGGACTCCGAATTCCTTCCGGAGGATGCGTGGTTCGAATCAGTCGATTACATCGGTGCGTTCTCACCGAATGGCGGCAATTGGCTGACGTGCTGGACATACGCCGAACAGCTGGGCTTGTTTGGGGCGTGGAACAATGACGAAGGGAATACAGAAGCGGATGTCCTGGGATGTACTTATTTGTTTGCCTGTAATTTCAATGATGAAGCAACGTTGGACGACGGCTCCTGTGAAATTGAATCGTGCGCCGGTTGCACGTGGCCCAATGCAGACAATTACAATCCCGATGCTTTGTATGACGATGGATCGTGCACAGGAGGCGCTGTGCTAACGTGTCCTTCAGATATCAATCAAGACGGCATGGTCAATACAGGGGACCTTCTCATTTTCTTGGGAGCCTTTGTGGAGGAATGCATCGATTAAATCCCAGTGCTCTTTGGATGTCAGAATCTTGTAAGTATTTTCCATCCCAAATTGGCTTGCATCCGTTGGGTGTGTAATTTGCCACTACATATTTTCTCCTAATGAAAAACTCCCACATATTTCTAGTTGCAATACTTTGTGCTACCGCATTCGTCAGCGTCCAATCGCAAGAGACTCATTACTGTGCAGCCGCACAAAGATTGCTCGTCGCTGAAGAGAATGATGGGCAGCAACTGCTTGTCCAATCGGCGGCTTTTTGTGAGTGTGAAAATTTCGAGGAAGGCAATAATCAAAATTGGCCACATGTTGTGACTGCTTGTACAGCGGATGATGGCAACATGGGAGAAGCTCAATCTTTTGAAATCGTCATCACCGCTCTTCCTGAAGAGGGAGCTACTTACCGAGTGGCAAAAACAGTATCGAATGGAAATTGGGATGTTTCTTCAGAGACGGCGCTGGAGTTGGGGGTCAACAGCAAAGTTGTTGGGGAAGTTTCCTTTGCACGTGCGGTTAAATTTCAATTTTCTGATTGCAACATTGAATATTCCATTTTCTCTGTCAATGATGCGGAGATTTGCGGGAGCACTGCTGTGGTTTTGGGGTGTACCAATGAGACTGCATGCAATTACAATCCGGATGCAACACAAGATGATGAGAGTTGCTTCTCGGTTGGAGATGCATGTGATGACGGGGATGATTTGACCGTGGATGACGCCATTGATGAGAATTGCGAGTGTGTTGGTCAAGGGGATCCTGCGGGACTGGTTCATTTGGATATGGAATTCCAGATGGGGCCAAACCCAGCGAGTCAGAGCATCTTATTGAGTGCATCCGCGCCAATTGAAAGGATTCTCGTTATGAATTCAACGGGCGCTGTGGTGTTGCAGCGGACTTCGATGCGCTCTGCATTCGAGCTGAATCTGGAAGGAGTTTCCGACGGAGTTTATGTGATCAAATGTTACATCGGAGAAGAAT
>CAXDQP010000236.1:0-3696 GCA_963991335.1 uncultured Flavobacteriales bacterium | reverse complement strand
AGATCCTCTCTGGTCTCGTGGGCTCGGAGATGTGTATAAGAGACAGCACCCAAAGCGACCGGTTTCCAGACGTCGTTGAGGAAATCACCGTCGGGCGTAAAACCACTCGGCGCATAGAAGATGGTGCCATTCACCACCACTTCTCCTTCGGCGGTGGCGATGCATCCTTCCGGACTGATCACCGTTTGAATGATGTCAAACGATCCGCCATCACTGAATGAATATTCTCCATTCGCTCCACTCAGGCTTCCTCCGTCAGAGACATAATAATTGACAAACGTGTTGGCGTCCGCAGTAGAGGTGATGGTTACGATCGGCGTCAGGAGTTCAACGACATTTGGATCTACTTCGAATCCGGCTTGGGGAGCGGGGAATACGGTGACGGCATTTTCAATGGGAAAGCTAATCGTGGCGGGGCAATTCCCCAGGCTGGTGGCGGTAACTTCAATATCAAACGTCCCAACGAGGTCGTACACGTGCACTGCAATGTCATTGAGGCTTTCGTAACCGTCACCAAATTCCCAACTGTAATCCATGGGTTCTGTGGGTGCGGCGTCCATGAAGGTCACGCTCAATGGGACGCATCCATCGGAAGGAAAGATGTCCACGTCAAATGATGCGAGGTCCGGAGGAGATTCGACGAAGATTGAATCAATTGTTTCGGCTGTGCATCCAATTTCATTCAAGGTCAATTGCACGGTGTTCCAGCCGGGTTGGTTGAATGCAACGTCATTGATGTAGGCACCAGCGACTGTGCCCGGATCACTATTTTCAAACGACCACTCGTACGTTGCACCGGGGAACTGATCACCTTGTGCAGCGAAATCGAAGGCATTGCCGTCGATGCACTGCGAAGCGGGTGCATCGAAAAGGGGCGTGGGGATGTGCACGAGCAATTCGTAATTGGCGCTGGAGAGCAGGCACTCCAGTCCGGAAAATGTCACCTCCAAAAAGTAGCTTCCCGCATCATCCAACGCCGCGTTGGTGAGCAATGCCGTGGCGTTGTTAGAGGCAAAACCATTGGGTCCAGACCATGTGTAATTCGCCAACGATTCCGCCAGAGGATTGTCCATGAAAGCAGGCACTTCGAGTGCCACGTCATCCCCTAAGCAAGTGGTGCCAACAGGCTCAATGGCTACGGGCGGGCATACGCCGGTTTGCACTTCCAAGGTGGTCACTTCTTCCACAGGGCAGCCATTGGCATCGAGCAAGGCACTGGCACCGTCATTCGTTTGTGTGTTGCCGCTGATGTCGCCAAAACCATAAATGTTGGCGGCTCCAGTGAGCGTTCCGTCGCATTGAAGCAAGAGGCAATCATCGGTGAGTTCGACTTGGAAGCGAAATGAAATGCTGTCTTGGCCGGTCGGGTCATTGCCCAGCATCCCACCCGTTGTACCGTTCGCGGTAGCTCCGATGCGGACTTGCACCATTTGATCGTCAACCAAAAATTCACCGGGATCATCGCCTGGCGCATCTGTCATCCACCCCGTGAGTGGCCCAGAATCCCACACCAGGCTTCCACTTACAAAGTTCGTCCGAACGTCCAACGTGTTCGTCAAGTAGACTCCAGTGGCAGCATCCGACCCGAGGTTTTTGGCCACTACCGTGTACTCGAGCACATCTCCCGGTTCGGCGACCCCGCCATTGATGTCTTCAATGTAGACAGTGGCTCTTAAGTCAGGTTCGTAGACATCAATCGATGAAGTAATGGCATGCACCGTGATGGATTCTCCGCCAGTGGTTACTCGGATTTCGGCGTCCGTCGCATTGTTCGGAAGGAAATCATATCCGGAGTTGTCGGGAATGAAGACATTGGCATCGTGGCCAAGGGTGTTGTTGAACGCGGGCACCCGCCATGGGTTCATGATGCCGCCAGTGGAATGGGTGCTATTGAATACGTTGTTTACATCATGGGTAGCATCTTCAATGTAGTTGAATGATCCCGTGCCGTCGAATCCCAATTGATCGCCGCTCGACCCGCGGTCTCCGTCGTAAGCCACTACACCGAGTTTCAGGTCAACCGGTCCGAAGGGTGGGGTTAGGAATCCAGAAATGGGTACGTCGACGGTGCTGTTGTCGCCTCCGCCCCCCCATCCGGAAGTGATCATCGCCAAGCCGTCAAATACGGTGAGGTTGCGCATGGGTTCAGCGGCATCGGCGTAGACAAGGATCAACACCCAACCACCCCAAGAACTATCGTCCTGATCTGCGACAACATTCGCAACGGTGTACTGCGCATTTACGGGGTTATTGATGGCCCAATCGGTGATGTCTGCGTAGCAACAGTAGTTGTCGACATTGGAGGCGTCGAAATCAATGGTTTCTTCGGCAAAAACATCAATGTAGGCATCGCCGTTGGCCGCCTTAATCTTGACTTGGTCTTTCAGGGCTTCGTTGGCGACGAAACCATTGCCGAGCCGACCCGCCCAGTAAAGGCCTGCGAAACTAATTTCGGCGCAAATTCCTAAGGAAAGGCTGTCGGAGGATGAGCTCCAGGTGCTGGCATCGTCATCTGAGTTGAAGTAGACCATGTTATGGTCATTGTTGTTGTCCTGCGGAAAGCCAGTGATGGGCAGCGCGTTTTGCGCTTGCACGCACTGGTTCCCCGTTCCGCAGTACAAGCTGGTATTGGCCAAAAATTGAATGCCTCCATTTTGCTGTGTCTGAAAGCGTATGGCGAAGTCTTCTACCACTTGGGCGTGTAGCTCAGTTCCGAAGAGGACGGCAAACCCAAAAAGTGCCGCGCTAGCCGTCAAAAATTGCTTTGAGTGTAACATCTATGTTTTTCTAACACCAAAAGTCGGCCTTGGGTTGTCTTGTTTGGCACATTTTGCAAAAACAGTTCAGTTGAATGAGCTGGGCATTGCCTACTTTTGGTATTCGCTTCGGCGAGTTCTTTGATTTCTGGGGCCGATTTTGGATTTGACAGCAAGATGATAAATCGGGTAAGCATGTGGAGCACTTGTTAGCGCGGCTCGTTAAACTCGAACTTTCAAGTCAGAAATGACAACAATTCCTACGCGCTCGCAGCCTAATCGACTCAGTCGATAAGCCTAATTCACGTCACCAGGTGACGGAACGAGCTATCCCGAAGCAACGTACGGACCCTTCCGCGGCTTCAATGGGGTATCAGGTAAATGGGACTAGCTGAGGGAGTGTCCGACACCCAACGCAAAATTCACTGGACTAAGCTGCTAGGTGGGTTGTCTGTGATCAGCCTCCGGTCGAAAATCAATTGCAGAATAAACATGTAGAAAGCACGAGTTGTCCTTGTTTGGACGCGGGTTCGACTCCCGCCGGCTCCACTTTATGTGAATTCTTTGTGGTTAGAAAGACAGCGGGAATGCGGCTTACAGCCTGCATCTTGCGCTCAGAAAGGTCTCCTAGCTCCAAAGAAGGAATGCACTGTTTTGCAGTGTTTTCCAACATTGTCCATCCCTAAGTCATGGACGAATTCATGGACGAGGAAATCTCTCCTCTTTCGAAGCCATGAATACCACCTTTCGCGCCAGAACCATTCCCACCGCTCCAGATGAGCTCTCCATGAGCCTTGTCTGCGGCTGGGGTGGTTTGCAGTTGGAGGTAGGTCTCAGCGAAAGAATTCCTGCATCTGCTTGGAATGAGAAAAAGCGAGCGCTGAACAGAAGGCTTGGATGCGAAGCCGCTCGGCAAGCTGTGATTCAATTGGATCATCGA
>CAXDQP010000235.1:0-3703 GCA_963991335.1 uncultured Flavobacteriales bacterium | reverse complement strand
GACCAACTTCGGCTGGCCTCAGATGACCTAGAACTGCTCCCAAATGGGGTTAGCAAGCTCAAGTACGGCTTGGGCCCCTTACTCGGTTTGTTAATCGACCGAGACGGAGCAGAAGAATTTGCAGCCTATGCACTGAAGGCGGAAAGTGGCTGGAATGGATACATCTCGCAAATCAAACTTAGGGATTCCGAAAACTCAGGTGATAAATTCAAGTCGGCATCCAAAAACTATATGCTTCATTTGCTCTGCCTGACCCAGAACCTCAGCCGCTTTTCGACTGAAGCATTGGATTTTTTTGAGCGTGTAAACGATTCCAACCTCAAAACGAGCTTGCTTTACCTCACGTCATTGACCATCACCGTTTACGATGAAAAAGGTTTGGACCATGAGGCCCTCCAGAAGCTCACACTAGAAACCATTGGTGAAATCAATAGCTCCGCATGGCTTGCCGTGGATAACCTTTCGCTGAACGAAAAGGCGACAGTGGAACGAGCAAAGGAAATCGTGGAATCCTGGATCACCGAGCTCTTTTTGGAGCGCTTCTGGAACCTTATCGATGATACCAAAAGACGTCGGTTTTGGACAAAATACCAGAAGCACATGCGGGAGGTGCGATTGGCCATTAGTGACCGGTACTGGGCGAATTTACCTGAAGACCTCCGCTCTATTCAATACAAGTCCCGACTTCATGCTACCTCCGATAATGCACTGCTGATTTTCAGAATCAAACACAAAACATTCATTGAATTTGGAGAGCGTGCAAGCGGCCCCTTGCAGGTCATTGATAATTCCTCACGCCATGAGGATGCCCTGAAACGATCGTTGGCAGGCAGCATACGCACCAAGCGCGCCCCCCAGCACATTTATCCACAAGACCTCAAGTTTTATTCGAAAACAGATCAAATCCTCATTGATTCCAGCGGTAGGATGCGCGATTTCGGCAAACTCAATCACGCCGTGAACTGGGAAAAGAGGCTCGCCCGTTGGATGCGACAGAAAGCACTTTAACCACTTGACGTGATAATTTCTTTACCTCATATAGAAACCAACAGCAGGAAATTCCTGATTCAAGAGCTCAAAGCCAATGGAATGATCTCCCAATCATCCGGAACCTGGCAGATGAGCCTGGACAACTTCTACGGGCTGACGACCGATGAGCATCGCATTCTCGGATTCCCGGAGCAAGTCCCTTTCGAATGTTACGTTTCCATTGCAGGTGTTGTAAACCGAAAAGGACTCAGCATAAGCTGGGAATTGAAAAATCACGAAGGACGATTCACGACCGAATCCCTTGCATTTCCCCTAATCTCCACATCCACAGGGCAAGCAACCTTGCCTCATGGAATTGCTAAGGCGATTGCCTGCATTGATGCGTTCAGCAAAATGGACGACTGCGAGGTATCCGATCAGTTTCAAACGATTGTGCTATTACAGGAAACACCAAACGTAGTTATGCCCCGTGAATTGCAAGGCAAAACCTTTGTCGTGCCCGATTCAATTCAAATCGACCCCGTTGAGCAAGCCGATGAAACCGTGTCCCTCGAGATGGGAATCAAATCCATCTCACAAGAATTAAACACTGCAATTGGTGCTCAAATCGATCGTAAGAGCAGACTCGCTCGCCTTCCCAAGCAAATGGCAAGCACCTTCAAAACGATTGATGAAGATGGGAACGAAGTGCACATAGCCTTCAATCCAAAGGTCAAGGAGGACCTCAAGAAAATTGGCGACTTCCGGAGTGAATCTTTGCCCCGTAAAGAATTCATGCAATTGCTTCGCGAGGATCCATCTCTAGGCTTTGACTCTGAAAACATCGACATGAGCCTGTTCTCGGAACGTGTGCTTCGTGTCGGCCTGTTCATTCCTTCCGCGGAAGTCGTTTTTTCTGGAAGCGAAAACAATTGGTTTCCAATCATCCAGTTTCGAAACCAAGAAGGTGAGATCCGGCACCTCCGTATTTCGAATGAAGGGGAATTGGAGGCCCTGAAACAAGCCATCGAACTCGCGGAAATGGAAGGTGCCAGCGTTGTCGAATTTGAGGAAGAGCTGTTCACATTGGAAGACATCCTGGAGCTTTATGACATCTGCTTCCGGCAGCTGGAGCAAAAAGAAGTCAAACCGCCCCAAGGCCAGATCATCCCCATTGCAGATGAGGACGACCAAGAGGAATTTGAAGATGAGGAAGAAGACGAGTCTGACCCGGAATTCGTCCCTTATGAAATGGCCATGCGCATGTTCGAGCCGCCGCCACATCTGGCGAACGAAATCGAACTCTTCCCCCACCAAAAAGTGGGCGGTGGCTGGCTCCAATCTTTGTTCAAAGACTCCACAAACCGAGGTGGTCTTATCGCCGACGATATGGGACTAGGGAAAACCATTCAAGTCCTCTCCTTCATCCATTGGCACAGGTCACAACAAGAGAAAGACCAAACCAATCTTCCTTACCTCATTGTCGCACCGGTCGTCTTGCTCGAAAATTGGCGCGAAGAAGCGAGTAAGTTTTTCCCCAATGGAATGGATACCGTCATTTTGCACGGAGCTAATGCCCGCCACATCCCGACGGATTATTTCTGCAAAGACGTCCTCCTCGTCACCAACTACGAAACGCTCACCCGCAACATCTTGAAATGGGCCACCATCAATTGGGCCATTGTGGCATTGGATGAGGCACAGCAAATCAAAAACCCGGGCACGATTAAATCCCAAGCAGCACGCAGCCTTAAGTCCCGATTCAACATTGCCATGACGGGAACCCCTGTCGAAAACCGCCTTACCGATCTCTGGGCCATCATGGACTTCTTGCAACCAGGCTTTTTGGGCACATCGGCTGAATTCAATCGAAATTTTGTTTCCAAGCGAAAAGAGCAGCAAACAGGCGAAGCGAATACAACCCGACTGCGACGGACCATTGGTCACCGCATGCTCCGGCGAATGAAGGAGTCAACCTTGGAAAATATGCCCGACAAGCATTAGCATCCCGAGGGATGGAACGGGATCACTATGCGCCCGTGGTACCTGCCTTTGACCGACGCTCAAATGAGCGCCATCCAGGACTTTCAATCGCAATTCGAGCGGGATTGTGCGAATCCCGAGGTCGATGGCGCCGGCGCACGACTTCGCGCCATTGAGGGATTTCGTCGCGTGGCCGATCATCCACTCGTAGCCGATAAGCGGTTGATTCCAGTCCTGGAAAGTCCCGTCGAGGAACTTATTGAGAAGTCGGCCAAACTCCAGGTGGCCATCGAAGTAATTCATCAAGTCAAAGCCGCTGATGAAAAGGTCATTATCTTCTCTGGCATTCGGCTATCCCTGCAGTTGCTCGCCCGCATCGTCTCGGAGAAGTTTGGCATTGATCCTAGAATCATTAACGGCGACACCCCGATTACCAGCGGACGCACCACGTCGTCGCGTCAAAGCATCATCGAAGAATATTCCAAAAAGAAGGGGTTCGATGTGCTAATCCTTTCACCTCTCGCTGCAGGGGTCGGTTTGAACATCACCGCTGCCAATCACGTCATTCACTTCACAAGGCATTGGAACCCGGCAAAAGAAGCCCAAGCAACGGACCGCGCCTACCGCATCGGCCAGAAAAAACCCGTACACATCTACTATCCAATGCGCCAGCGCGAGGCCTACCAAAGCATCGACTCCGATCTACAGTTGTTGCTCGGACGAACGCAAAATCGCGCCTCCAGCCCCCTGC
>CAXDQP010000234.1:0-3703 GCA_963991335.1 uncultured Flavobacteriales bacterium | reverse complement strand
GGGCTCTACCTGTACTCCGCTGCCGAAACGCTGGGTGCCAACCGCGATGATTTGCTCGATGCGTTGCATGAAGGCAAAGCCAAATACTCAAGCATCTTCAACTATCCTACGCTCACTTGGGCGGACATGGGGGCAGTTGGCTGGCTGGTCGATGGCGCAGCCATCATGAATCAAGTCCCATTGTGCAAATGCAGTTACGGCCCCTACGCACGCGCCATGGTTCGAGTTTGCAAAGAGGAAAGTTTCCATCAGCGCCAAGGATTCCAAATCATGGTCAACTTGACCGAAGGAACCGAAGCGCAAAAAGCAATGGCCCAAGATGCATTGAATCGCTGGTGGTGGCCATCCTTGATGATGTTTGGCCCGAGCGATGGCGATTCGACCCACTCTGCACGTTCCATGAAATGGAAAATCAAACGTTTCAGCAATGACGAGTTGCGGCAACGATTTGTGGACATGACCGTCCCCCAGGCCGAGCTTCTGGGACTCACCATTCCTGACGCTGACCTCAAGTGGAATGAAGAAACAGGGCATTATGACTATGGAGCGATTGATTGGAGTGAATTTGAAAATGTGATCGCGGGCAATGGCCCTTGCAACAAAGAGCGATTGGAAGCTCGAAAAAACGCACATGAAAATGGCGCGTGGGTGCGCGAGGCAGCTGCTGCCCATGCAGCAAAAGTGGCCAAGCGCAAATCCAACCAAATCAACGCGGCATGAGCAGAAAACATGGAGATTGGCCATTGTGGGAAGTGTTTATTCGCAGCCGACAAGGATTGAGCCACAAACACGTTGGCAGCTTGCATGCAGCCGATGAAGCCATGGCCCTTGAAAATGCGCGAGATGTCTATACCCGACGCATGGAAGGATTGAGCATTTGGGTGGTCCCTGCGTCTGCCATTACGGCCTCTTCACCAACAGAGAAAGACGTGATGTTTGACCCCGCCAACGACAAAGTCTACCGGCACCCTACCTTTTACCAGTTGCCGGATGAAATCAAAAACATGTAATGCCATGGAGGGCAACCATTCTTCATGGATACTCTGGCTGGCAGACGATGCCCTCATTTTGGGGCAACGTCTATCAGAATGGTGCGGACATGGCCCTGTCCTCGAAGAAGACATTGCCTTGTCCAATGTAGCGCTGGATCTAATCGGTCAGGCCCGTGCCCTTCTGACACTCGCAGGGCAGCGGGAAGGCCAGCGTATGGATGAAGATCAACTGGCTTTCTTCCGAACCGATCGTGCGTTCCGGAATTTATTGCTCGTGGAGCTTCCAAACGGTGATTTCGGGGACACCATCGCGCGGCAATTCTTGTTTGATCAATTCGCATTGCTTCGGTACGAAGCATTGGCCCAGCAGACGAATGACATAGAACTTGCTGCCATTGCTGCAAAAGCAGTCAAAGAAGTACGTTACCATGCCGCGCATTCGGCCAAATGGATTGTACGATTGGGCGATGGAACCAACGAAAGCAAGGTCCGCATCCAAGCCAGCATCAACCGGCTTTGGGAATACACCGGCGAATTTTTCATGGACTACGGAATGGCTTTGCAATGGGCGGACACAGGCATTTTGCCAGCACTGGCCTCATTCGAAAAGAGTTGGCTTGGGGCGGTTCAAAATGTTCTCGCGGAAGCAACCTTGGAACAACCTTCCGCCGACTGGATGCAAAAGGGAGGCCGCATGGGTGAACACACAGAACACCTTAGTTTCTTACTGGCCGAAATGCAAGTCTTGCCGCGCACGTATCCTGACGCGCAATGGTAAAGGATGTTCTAACGCGAATCGAGAAACGCTTGCACAGCGTGATGGACCCCGAACTTCCCTTTCTAACCGTGATGGAATTGGGCATGATTCGGGGAATCGTTATGGAAAGCGATACCGCAGTTATTGAATTGACGCCGACCTACACCGGTTGCCCGGCGACCGATGCCATCACAGAGGATTTGCAAAAGGCAGCTGAAGAAATATACGCCAATGTTTCCGTTCGATTGGTGATGTCCCCAGCATGGACAACCGATTGGATCAGCGCATCCACACGAATAAAAATGGCCCAACACGGCGTAGCGCCGCCAGAAGGACAGAGTGCGGACAAGGCTTTTCTATTGGGGGATGAACGCACTGTGCCCTGCCCAAGATGCAAAACCACCAACACGAAACTCGTCTCCCCATTCGGTTCAACAGCGTGCAAAGCGCACTTCAGCTGCTTGGATTGCTTGGAGCCCTTTGATCATTTCAAGTGCATTTGAAACCTGATCGCGTTGTTTTGCGTACCAATGCCCATGCAAGCATTGTCATTTCTCCTGTATCCTTTTCACAAGGTTAATCGAACGTTTCAGACGCTTTTCTTGTACCTACGTCCTACCTGGATCGAATGGGCACATGGAGGGGTTGATCCGATTTTCCAGCGAGCCTTGGACACCTGTGTACCTTTGACGATGGAGCACAATTTTGCGGTCATAGCGACGATAAAGGAACCTAAAAATTTCGCGGATAGCTTCCTCAATTACCTGGTTCTACTCACCCAATTACGGACGCGTCGATTGGTGCGATTCACGCAATACCATTCGGAAGAGTTAAACAAAGGACACAAGCGTTCTTTGAAGAAAATTTACAAGCACATCGGAATGATTCAGTCGCTGCGATCGGATGCATTGGCCTACAATCCTTCTCGATCCAAACGCGGTCAAGCGAATTCGCTCAAGAGTCAAGCTACTATAGCGATGGCCGACTTGCACCAAGCTGCTTGAATCAATCTTGATCGGCCTGCCCCATCTGCATGCGATTCAAATCGCGGTAAACTCCTGAATCTTCGATAAGTTCTTCGTGTACACCTTGCTGCACAAGGCGTCCATTTTCAAGAACAAAGATCGCATCGGCATCACGTATGGTGCTCAATCGATGCGCGACAATGAGCGATGTTCGTCCTTCCGTGATGCGCTCCGTAGCTCGTTGAATCAACAATTCACTTTCGGAGTCAATGCTCGAAGTGGCGTCATCCACCACCAATATATTCGGAGAAGCAAGGTATGCGCGCATAAACGCAATCAACTGCCGCTGTCCCACAGACAAAATTGCTCCACGTTCCCTGACATTCTGCTTCCAACCCTCCGGCAATCGAGCGATGAACTCATCAGCACCGACAACCTTTGCGGCTGCATCCAAATCAGACTGTGAATAGCCCTCCTTGTACATGGTCACATTGTTGATGAGGTCATCCGAGAAAAGGAAAACATCCTGCAAAACCACACCTACTTGGTTCCTCAAAGCACGAAGTGGAATGGTTGAGATGTCTTCTCCATCGATTCGGATGGTGCCTTTTTGGTGGGCGTAAAAGCGGGTTATTAGGTTTATGATGGTTGATGTGCCAGCGCCTGTTGCTCCGACAAAAGCAATTTTTTGTCCGGCCTGAATCCGGAATGAAACGTCCTGCAGCACCCATTGCTCACCTTCATACGCGAACCATACATTTTCAAATTCAATTTCGCCACGAAATGCGTAGGACGAATCACTTGCAGGGGCCTCCATGCCTTCATCTTTGGCCAGTAGTTTGAATACGCGATCTGAATTGACAATGCCCATCTGCAGGACATTGAACCGATCCGCCAACTGACGGATTGGCCGGTACAGCATAAAAACATAAAGAATAAACTGCAGGAGGATGCCAAAGGTCATGCGCTCCGCTAAGACATCCTGCATA
>CAXDQP010000233.1:0-3709 GCA_963991335.1 uncultured Flavobacteriales bacterium | reverse complement strand
ATCCCCGGGAGTACCTTGGAAAATTTTGGATTGACAGCATCACCCACGACGCGGATTTATTGCGCTATGTCCTAGCACTTCAAGGCTCTGATAAAATCTGCATGGGTTCAGATTATCCCTTTCCTTTGGGCGATTTAGAACTTGGCGCTTACATGCTCGACATGGGGCTTGGGGAGATCGAACTGGAAAACTTGTTTTGCAATGCTGCGATGCAATGGCTTGATTTGGATCGCGCGTTATTCGAATGAAGGAATTGATTCCGACTTTAGCTGCACAAAAGCAACCCTTCCGGGCACATGCTGGTTATTTGAATGAAGCTTCAAGGGGATGAATTCGGAAGATGTAGAATTAATTGAACGATGCAAGAAAGGACAGGCTCAAGCGGAGCGTGAACTATACCGGCGCTACAGTCCCTTGATGTTTGGCGTGGCCATTCGCTATTCAAATAGCCGCCACGATGCGGAGGATATTGCGCAAGATGCGTGGGTGAAGGTTTTTCGTTACTTGAAATCGTTCAGTGAGAACAATAGCTTTGAAGGGTGGTTGCGGCGGATAGTGGTCAATACGGCCATAACGCATTACCGGAGACAGAAAAAGCATACGCATCATCTTGATATTGATGAGGTCTATGCAACCCCTCAGGACTTGGAAGCGTTTACTGAATCAGACTACAACAAAGAAGAAATAGAGAAAGCCATCAATGCACTGCCAAAGGGGTATGCAACAGTTTTTAAATTGTATGTCATAGAAGGATTTAAGCACAAAGAGATCGCGGAAACGCTTGGAATCGATGTGAATACGTCCAAAAGTCAATTGAGCCGGTCGCGCAAAGCGCTTCAGGTGACGTTGTTGAACATGGCGCGAATAGCGAAAAAGAAAGGATGAGTAAAGAGCAATTTGATCAGTATGTGACGGGCATGTTTGCCAATGAGACCGTTCAGCCTCCCGCAGGTGCAGAAGACGCTCTCTTTCAGCGCATGAGCAAACTGCGGAAACAAAAACGCCAAATTCAGGTGTTGGGAACCACAGTCGTTATTTGTGTTGGCGTTTTGATCGGCGCTCACGTCGCCGGTGCCCCGCATAATGGTGCGGTAAACGCCACCGATGGCATCAGACCAATTGTCCCAAGCACAGCAACCACGGCAACAGATGCAATCGAGCCTGTTCCGCAACAAGAAGATTTGAGCCAACCAATGAATGCGTCTGCTGAAAGCGAAGTGACTGCTGGACCTTCGGGTTTGGAACGTAATTCCACGGTTGTGTCCGACTCTCCTTCTGAGGGGAATGATTTTTCCATTGAAGCCGAAGCAAACTTGGAAGGAAAGCGGTCTCCAATGCATCAGATCGATGCATTGCCGGCGACAACTGCCGCATATGATTCCGGTGAAAGGTCCTTGCAGGCTCCAGAAGAAGAAACTTGGGTGCTCCCTGCTGTTGTGAAGGTCAAGGACTAATTTGCGCCGACAATGGGTCGGAATACTTTACAGCACCAACGAAGCCTCGTTCAAACGCGAATTTCGAATCTGTTCGCAATAGCATTGCTCGTTAGTGTTGCCTCGGTTGGCCAGGTCAAAGTTGCCCAAGCGGCGCCGGACGCCCGGAAGGATTCCATTCGTGTCGATGGTCGGGTTGTATTTGTCGACGCCCAGGTTCAATTCGACTCCCTGATTCGATCGCCGAAAGCCGGCCTTCAGTGGAGAGCTTTGAGCCAAGTATTATCAAGGAATGACCTGCGCAAGGAGCCCGTGCACTGGGAGGTTGCCTCATTCGTTGGAATTGGCAAAGGACCGCTCGAGGGGCCTCGTTGGGATGAATGGACGGGTCAGTATGATTGGTCCCATACTCTTTCGCTTCAACAGGGGTGGATCTCCCTGAATTCACAAGCAGTAAAGCAACGAGGCTGGGAGGCCACTTTTGGAGGGCAAATGCAGGTTTTGGCACAGCAATTGGGCGGAGCGAATGTGGCGCAATTTCCAGATTCCGTCATCGGATTTATTCCAGTAGCCTTGGATGAAGCGTGGTCCGCTGTTACCTACAAGAGGTATTCCAATGGGATCGAAACGGATACGATAGCGATGGAAGTCCGTCGGAATACAGTGATCGCGGCAAGCTTTGAATTGGGTTTTGATTTTAGACACCGCTTGGGGTGGAGACTGCAAATGCATGCGGGCGGCATGGTCAATAGCCAAGCGAGCCATCGATTGGAAATGGAAGCGCCAGAGCTTGATAGGGCCCCCTGGCAAAAACGGTCGTTGGCGGCGTGGAGGCTGCTGCCGTTGGCCAGTTTGAAATTCGGCAAGGTCCTCGGAGCGTCCAATAACTGGCGCTTCGCGGCGCACGGAGTCGTACAAATCATG
The DNA here is from genome assembly GCA_963991335.1 of uncultured Flavobacteriales bacterium. Lineage (GTDB taxonomy): Bacteria > Bacteroidota > Bacteroidia > Flavobacteriales_D > Sanyastnellaceae > UA16. Next base: position 1,352 of record CAXDQP010000233.1, on the reverse strand, counting down.
CCTCAGAGCATCCAAAATCGTTGGGTTGGGGTCGGGGTCAATGTCCTCACCGTATCCCGGACGAACTCCGGGTCATACCGATGATTCATTTTAAACCCCTATCTTGTGAAGGCAATGCGTAAATCAAAGTGCTTTATGAAGTCCCTCGTTGGGATTGGTTTTTTGATGGCAACGACCCTCGGTGTGGGTCAGACGGTATTGAACGGTGGCTTCGAACAAGTCACAGGATACCCATCCCAACCTGGAGCCATTGAGCTGGCAACGCATTGGCTAAACATTGGTACGGCGACGAGTGCCCCCGATTTGTTCCATGTTTTGGGGGCCGATGCCGGGGATTTGCCCGAAACGCCAATTGCCATCGTTTCACCGTATCAAGGCATGGCCATTGCCGGTTTTTCGCCATACGATGCAATGAACGATGGACGCCGCCAGTACATCAGTGGCTCATTCAGCGATCCGCTCACTGTGGGCCAACGATACCTAATGACGTTCCAGATGACCAATGGCGAGATCACGCCATTTTCGAACGCGGGGTTGGGATTGAGTGGCATGGGTATGCGGTTTTCGGAAGGCCCGCTGCAACAACTTGGTGAAACATGCATCGGCCTCCCGCCTCAATTTGTTTTTTCTCAGGTTTTTTACAACCGGGAATGGCAGCAAATTTCCTTCAACTTCATAGCCCAAGAGCCTTGGACTCATTTTGCTTGGGGATTGTTCGGAAATGAAGCAGGCAATGTAACGGTTGAGCAAGGGGCAAATCCTTCGAAGGTGTATTGCTTTGTGGACGGTATTTCGCTGAGCCCAGCGGCTGCTATCGGTTCTGATGATGGATTGCCCGATCGCGGTCCCAATGCGAAGCCAGGGGTTTCCCTTGCTGACTTGGAAGCAGCGCCTTCTTGGTTCGTGCCGAGCGCCTTCACCCCCAATGGAGACGGCGACAACGATGTCTTTCTGCCGGTTTGTGAGAATGTCTCGATTCGCTCATTTGAGGTGTATTCCCGTTGGGGTGAAATGATATTTTCAGGATCCAACAACGACGTCAGTTGGGACGGAAATAACCGAGACGGCAAGCCCGTTGAATCCGGATCCTACGTATGGAAATTGGATGTTGTTGATCCGACCGGTAAGGTCTTTTCAAAATCAGGATCCTTGTCCTTGATTCGCTAATAGCTGCTCAACATTCTCCATGAGACCTTTTCACGCTCGTTATGCGCAATCGGATGCATTGAAAAAACAATCCCCGGCTGCGGAATGGACGCGGAACGCAGATTCTTCCCGGCAGCTTTGGAAGTGGGGTGGCGATTGGGAAGGCATTCAAGCCCGTTTAAAGTCGCCTTTCCTGGTGAATCTCG
>CAXDQP010000232.1:0-3715 GCA_963991335.1 uncultured Flavobacteriales bacterium | reverse complement strand
GGTGCTGAAATTGGTAGACAGGCATGGTTGAGGGCCATGTGTCCGTTAGGGCGTGCGGGTTCGAGTCCCGCTCTGGGCACTTCACACCTACCCGGGTGGCGAAATTGGTAGACGCGCAGTCCTCAGAAGGCTGTGCCTTCGGGCGTGCTGGTTCGAATCCAGTTCCGGGTACTTGCAAGCATTGAACAATGCTCGATCTAGTTCAAGAATATAGAAACGGTGAATTTCGTCTTGAGCCATCAACTGAGAACTTTGAGCACCTGATGGCTCGAGTTATCATGATTTCACCCGTTTAGCCACATTCCCTGTGTATCTTGCAGGTGTGGTAACGAACAATTCCATCAATTTGCGCTCGGTCGTCGATGGCCTTGACCAGGTGCAGCGGCCACTGCTCATCAGCGGTCCATGCAGCGCTGAGTCAGAGGAACAAGTTGTGGAGACGGCCAAAGCGCTTGCCAAACGAGGGGTTCACATCCTGCGAGCCGGAATTTGGAAACCCCGCACACGTCCGAATGGATTCGAAGGCAAAGGCTCCATGGCCCTGCAATGGATGGTCAAAGCGCGTGAGGCCTCCGGACTTCCAATTGCAACCGAAGTTGCCAATGCGCAACACGTTGAAGCATGCCTAAATGCCGGTGTTGATGTCTTGTGGATTGGCGCCCGAACTTCTGTCAGTCCATTTGCCGTTCAGGAAATCGCCGATGCATTGAAAGGCACAAACGTTCCCGTTTTCGTAAAAAACCCAATGCACGCCGATTTATCATTGTGGATGGGAGCTATTGAACGTGTGCGCGCCACTGTGGACGGCCCGATCTGGGCAATCCATCGCGGGTTCAGCCAATACGGTCAAAAAGAATACCGCAATGCCCCCATGTGGGAAATTGCCATCGGACTCAAAATGGCCATGCCTGAAGTACCCATTATCTGCGACCCTAGTCACATTGCCGGCAACCGAACCCTGCTGCATCCTGTCGCTCAAAAGGCCATGGACCTGGGCATGGATGGATTGATGCTCGAAACTCATCCCGATCCAAAAAATGCTTTGAGTGATGCCAACCAACAACTCACACCAGCGGCATTTGGAGATTTAATCGAATCCCTCACCATTCGAAGTGCCTCTGCGCCGAAGATTTCGTCTGCTGACCTCACGGCCTTGAGACTGCAAATGGATTCCATCGATGAACAATTCATCGAACTGCTGCATGCCCGGATGGACCTTGCCCGGCAGATCGGATTGCACAAATGGGAAAATGGAATGACCATTTTGCAAATGGAGCGATGGAAAGAAGTCTTCGACTCCCGAGAAAAGTGGGCATTGCGAGCTGGATTGAGTCCAGAGTTCATCCTCAACTTCCTGGAACAGGTGCATAAGGAGAGCATTCGTGTCCAGAATGAAGAAATGACCTCGAAAATATCAAGGTCATAAAATACTGTTTTTCAGTGTTTTAAGAATTATTTTCAGTTTTTTTCGAAGATTTTGAAACTAAAAACGAACTCCCCACGTAAAGGGAGATGGTTTTGGTTTTGCCACGCTCGAATTGAGCGTTTATGAATCAGGCGATTTGGTGAGAAGGGGTCCCTCAACGGAGGGGCCCCTTTGATTTTTTACACTCTTTTTTCTCGAGCTGCCTTCCCTGATTACTTTCTATGCCTGCGAGTCATCATGTGCAGCCACATGGAACGACTGAGCCTGGCGATCAAAGGCAAAAGAATAACCAACAGCACAATACCGGTGATTAGAAACAAGCCGACATCTTCAAAAAAAGAGAACGCCATCAGGCCCCACCAATTGAAGCACGTCAAGGCCACGAAAACCGATACCCAAAGCGCAACGGTTAGTGCGTAGGACACGTAAGCCGCACCAAAATAAAATCCGGGTTCCCGCAAAAAGTCTTCCCCGCATACAGGACATGCATCGGGCATTGCTGTGATTTTGTCCCATCGATACGCCCGAGCCGAAATGAATATCCTGCCTTCACGGCACCTTGGGCATTGTCCGCGCAACATGGCACCGATTCCTGTGGACCTCTTTTTCGTCATTACTTCAGATCCTGCATCGATACCAATCGATGCTACATTCCTTTTCGAGCCATTATAGTTTCATGGTCCCCCTCCTCTACTATGGAGCCCTGGTCAAGGACCACAATTCGATCCGCATGGCGTATCGTACTCAACCGATGGGCGACAACCAACGTCGTTCTGCCTTCCATCAAGCGATTGATTGCCTGCTGCACCGCATGCTCGGACTCCGTGTCTAACGCAGATGTAGCCTCATCCAAAAGCAACACCGGAGGATCCTTGTGCAGCGCCCGAGCGATGCTCAGGCGTTGACGTTGACCGCCGCTCAGTTTATTGCCTCCGTCACCTACCGACGACTCCCAGCCGTCTTCCATCTGCCGAATGAATTCCAATGCATTGGCAGCGGTTGCCACTTGCTCCAAATCCTGCAGCTCATGCACAGCTCCGCTCTCCGATCCCAAAGTGACATTTTCTGAGACCGATGAGTTGAACAATCGGGCTTCCTGCGTGACCATCCCCATTTGCGAACGAAAACTGATCAATTCAAAGGATTCCAACGGCTGATCATCCCAGGTAATTTGACCTTTGGTTGTGTCGTAAAAACGTGCGAGCAAGTGCACCAAGGTCGTTTTCCCAGAACCACTCGGCCCCACCAAGGCGACGGTCTCGCCTTTGGCGATGGTCAAGTCTATTCCGTTCAATACCTTCTGTTCGCCATAAGAGAAGTGAACATCCTCAAAGCGGATAGCAAGTTTAAGCGGTTCTGCCAGATTCCTTCCTGTATCGGTCATTTCCTCCGCTGACAAAATTTCTTCCAAACGCTCGAGCGAAGCGGATCCTTTTTGTATCCGGAACCAGCCATCGCTTATTGAACGCGCGGGAGGAATGATTTGGGAAAAAACCACCAAATAGCCAATGAACCAATCCCCTGTCAATCCGCTTGACCCTTCGAGAACAATTCGTCCTCCGAACCAAAGCAACGTTGCCATGACACCCAAAGAAACGGTTTCAGATACGGGAGAAGACAAGTATTCCCGTTTGTACAAACGCCGCATCAGCTCGAAAAATCGATCATTTGATGCTGAAAATTTTTGTTCAAACTTGGATTCAGCATGAAATGCCTTGATCACCATCATTCCACCCAATGTTTCTTCCATGATGGAAATCAATCCTCCCAATTCTTCTTTGCCACGTTTTGCGGCATGCTTCAAACTTTTCGCAATGCGACTGATCAAATAACCGCTTACCGGCAAGAATAACATGGAGAATAAAGTCAGCTCCCAGCTCAAATAGAACAACGTTCCCAGCGAAACCAAAATGGATATGGGCGATTTGAACAAGATCTCAATGGTCCCAATGACGCTGAACTCCACCTCCATCAAGTCATTGGTCATCCGGCTGATGACATCCCCCTTTCTCGACTCAGTAAACCAACTCATTGGAAGCCTTAACACTTTGTTATACAGATTGTTGCGCAAGTCACGACTCACACCTGTTCGCATCGTCGCCAAACTATAGAGTGCCAGATAACCCACGGCATTCTTCAGCACTGTGACGCAAAATATTCCGATACAGATGTAAGACAAAGCGCGGGATGGACCAACCTCCAGAACAAACGCATCAAAATATGCGCTCCATTTTTCTACTCCGCTGCCCGAAGGGAATACAATCACAGCGGACGTATCCTGTCCCGATA
>CAXDQP010000231.1:0-3723 GCA_963991335.1 uncultured Flavobacteriales bacterium | reverse complement strand
TGGAAGTCCAATCTGTCCAATTGCTTGGAAGGTTGTCAAGGCCAATAGGCCGGTCAAAAAACGCAAATTCATTGAGCAGAGGTTTTTCAATCGAATCACAAAGTTAAGCAGGACGGCAGCTTCACTGACCAGGCTGCATAGCGGACCAAATCCACCAGCCTGTGGCTACACAGAATACAACATTCACAACGACGTTGCCAATGGACCAAGCCATCCCGTGGGAGTGAAAGAGCGACAGGGTATCCGCTGCAAAGGTGGAAAAGGTGGAAAAGGCGCCACAAAATCCTACCGTCCAGAGCAAAAGCCAAGGATTGGTTTTGAGGGGTCCTTCGATGCCGTTGGAATACGTGGCGATGAGTCCGAGAAGCAGAACAGAAGCGAGGACATTGCTCGCAAGTGTTCCCAGCGGCGCCATGAATCCAAGTCGGTTGATGAGCAATCCCAGCGCATAGCGGGTTACGCTGCCCAGTCCTCCGCCCAAGAAAATGGCAAGGAACTTCATGGTGAAGTTACAGGTTTTCCGACCAGTTTATGCTGCACGCGCCATAGGATGTACCCGATAAAGCCGCCGAGGATCATTCCTCCTGCAATATCCAGCGGAAAATGCACCCCGAGGTAAATCCGACTGTAGCCGACGAGCAAAGTCCAGCCGATGAGGGACCAAAACCACAGGCCTCCACCCAGCACCATTCCCATAAAAACAGCGACCCCCGCGCAATTTGCAGCATGTGAACTCACGAAGCCGAAGCGCCCTCCGATGTAAGGTTCCGTCTTTCCCGGAGGAACAACCAAATTCACATCGCCTTTCAATTCGATGGAATGCGATGGGCGAAACCGCTGCACGGCTGGTTTTACAACCCGGGCCGAAATCATGTCCGTCCCTGTAATGCAGAGTGCGAGCAAGAAGACGCGCACAATAATCCGATCCCATTCTTTGTTGGAGGCCTTCCAGAGTTCCCACAGCAAAAGCAGGTACAATGGCACCCACCACCAGGTCCCAGAAACAGCCCACATGATTTGATCTCCACCTGCCCAGTGTGTGTTCAAAATCTTGAACAATCCAAAGTCCAGGTTGATGAGAAACTCTTCCATTCGGGTTCAGTGGTTGCTGGGTAATTAAGCGTAAAGTGCGTCAATTTCCGCCTGGTAATGAGCGACAATGGGCTTGCGCTTCAATTTCAGGGTTGGGGTCAATTCGCCGCTTTCGATGCTGAACATTTGCGGCAACACGCGGATGGCTTTTACCTTTTCCCATTTCGCAAAAGGCTCCATGAGGCTGTCCACATCTTCTTGAATTCGATCCGTGATGCGCTTGTCTTTGCAAATGCCTTCCATCCCAGGGAAGGGGTGATTTATGCGTATGCACCATTATTCGACCGCTTCTGCATTTGGCACTACAATGGCTCCGGGGAATTTTTGACCGTCACCAACGACCATCACTTGCTCAATAAAGAGCGACGCTTTCAGCGCATTTTCTAATAGTTGCGGTGCAACGTACTTGCCGCCAGAAGTCTTGAACATTTCCTTTTTGCGGTCGGTGATCTTAAGGAAACCATTGTCGAAGATGCCAATGTCTCCTGTGTGAAACCAATCGCCGCTCATTACTTCGGCGGTTTTTTCTGGCTCCTTGTAATAGCCCATCATGATGTTGTGGCCTTTGACCATGATCTCGCCATCATTGGCGAATTTCACTTCGACGCCTTCGATGAGTTTGCCCACGTAGCCGATGCGCATCAAGCCAGGTTCGACATCGGAGTTGACCGTGACAACCGGACTGGTCTCCGTCAAGCCATATCCTTCATAAACAGGGATGCCTGCCGCATTGAAAAAGCGCGCCAAGCGCGGAGCTAGCGCAGCAGAACCGCACGCTACTGCCCGAATATTGTCCAAACCGAGCGCTGTTTTCACTTTGCTGAAGACGAGTTTCCGTGCGATCCCCAATTTCCATTCATAAAAACCACCGTTTTGACCATCCGGCTCCCATTCCAACGCCAATCCGAGTGCCCAGTTGAAGATGGCGGCTTTTATTCCTCCCGCGGCACTACCCTTCTGCACGATTCCGTCGTAGAATTTTTCGTGCATTCGCGGCACTGCGGTGAAGACCGTTGGTTGCGCATAACCCAGATCTTCTTTGATCGTTTCTAGACTCTCGGCAAAATAGATATTGGCACCGATGTACATGTACAAATAGTGCAGCATGCGTTCGAAGATGTGACAAACGGGAAGGAAACTCAATACTCGGTATTCTTGATTGACCAAGACCTGGGGAATCCTTGGAATGCTGTGCAAAATGTTTTGCACGATGTTTTCATGGCTGAGCATCACACCCTTGGGCGTGCCTGTGGTGCCAGAAGTATAAATGATGGTCGCTAGGTCTGCAGGTTTTACACTCGCCATGCGACGCTCCAATTCACCCTGCTGCTCATCGCTTCCTGCCTCGGTGATTTCAGACCAGTGGGTGCCATTGGCTTCTCGCTCAAAAACAAATACGCCCTGCAACGTGGGAACTTTGTCTTTTATGGCCATGACTTTATCGTACAATTCTTGGTTGCTAACCGCGCAGTATTTGCTCTCGCTGTGGGTGAGGATGTATTCATAATCCGCCTCAGTCATGGTGGGATAAATCGGCACGTTGATTCCGCCGGCCGACATGATTCCGTGGTCCATGATGTTCCATTCACACCGATTGTTGTGTGAGATTAGGGCTACTTTTTCACCGACTTCAAGTCCCATGGCAATCAGTCCTCGACCGACGCGGTCGACGGCTGCAAGAAAAGTTTCCGTTGAATAATTGATTCGATTGCCATTGTTCGGCATGGACATCATCAGGTCCAGCGGATTGTTTTCGAGCTGGTACCGAGGAAAGTCAAAGAGGCGTGTAGGTTGCTGCATGTTGTGATCGTTTGATTCGGTGTGTGAAAAACCTGCCGGAGTAGTTGTCTCACAAGGGCAATTTAGTCAATCATGCTCCAATACCAAATGTAATCACATGAGATGTCCGCAATATTTGCAATGCCGGGCATCCGAATCGTGCCCGTCCTTCCCGCAACTCGGGCAAGCTTGTGTGGACGTGCTCGTGGATTTTTCTGAAGAACGCATATTGCTGCGCATCATTTGTACGCCAACCAGTCCCGATGGAACAGCAATGATGGCGTATCCCAAAATCATCATCATGGAAGCAATGACTTGACCAGCGACTGTCTGCGGGGCAATGTCGCCATATCCAACTGTCGTGACGGTGACGATGGCCCAATAAATACTGCGTGGGATGCTCGAAAATCCAGCTTGTTCATCTTCTACCAAATACATCAACGTTCCCAAGATGGTGACCAAGGCAAGCACGGCACTGAGAAAGACAATGATGCGCCTGCGGCTCGCGCGTAGGGCGTTTTGCAATTGCTTTGCCTCGGCAATGAACCCAACGAGTTTGAGCACGCGAAAAACACGCAGCACGCGCAAAATCCGGATGATTCGGAGGCTACTTGAACCGGGAACGATCAGGCCGATAAACGTCGGGAGTATGGCGAGCAAATCGACCAGTCCAAAAAAACTACGGGCATAATGCCAGGGTTTTTTGACGACCAACAGACGAAGCACATATTCCAGTGTAATCAAGGCTGTGAATCCCCATTCCAGTCGAACAAATTCGGTTTGATAAGCAGTGTTCCATTCCGGAACGGATTCAGCGATGACGGTTAATACACTGAGGACAATGAGCCACAA
>CAXDQP010000230.1:0-3725 GCA_963991335.1 uncultured Flavobacteriales bacterium | reverse complement strand
CCCACAATCGTTCCAACTGGCTGCCAAACATGTACAGCGCAAACATGTTGAAAAACAGGTGACCCAGCCCCCCATGCATGAACATGTGGGTGATGATCTGCCATGGCTGAAAAAACGGCGAACCGGGATAGGTACCCGCGAGCCATGTCACCGCTTGATCCTCCCCAACGAGCATGGATGCAACGAAGAAAAGGACATTGATGATGATGAGGTTCTTGACAACCTGTGGGGCGTTTTGAAGCATTATTGGAACCGTTGCTCGATGTCGTTGGCATCAAAGTTAACAATCACACGACGACCAAACGGGTCGCGGTCAGGAGCAGAACATCCAAACAAACGGTCCAACAAATCCGTCATCTCCTCTTCCTTGAGCGCCTTCCCTGCCCGAATGGCCATCGATTGTGCCATCTGAGCAGCGACCCGTTCCGCACGCGATATGTCGGGTAGTTCATTGCCGTCATCTTCCAACACTGCTTCGATCAACGATGCAGGCGTAGAGTCGCCTTCGGCCGGCATCCCTGTAATTTGGACGCCTGCATCATCGGGCTCAATCAACAATCCCATGCGTTCCAGCCAATCTTTGGATTCGAGCACAAAATGCCGATCACCCGCATTCAACTCAACCACCTCTGGAAACAATAACCGCTGAACCGGAATGGAGGATGTTTCATTTTGGAGCTGCGTCACCAACAGTTCATACAAAACACGCTGGTGAGCGCGATGCTGATCAATCAACAAAAGACCCGAACGCGTGCTCGTCGCCACATAACGCTGCTGAAATTGGAAGACGGAGCGCTTTTGATCCACGGATTCATCGCTCAACAGCAACGCGGATGCACCGCGAATGTCGGAATCCACTGGCTCCAAGGCTGCATTGGCTTCCTGCACCGCCGGTGCCTCTGTAGTGAGGGCATCACCGTAAAGTTTCTTCCAAGCATCCATTTGGCCGCGGCCGGGACGCAGCGCATGGCCACTTTGGCGGTTTGCCGAATCCGACGGCGTTCCTGAGCGCTGGGAGCCTTGAGACGGCGTCCGAAACGGATTGTAATCCGAATTCACCTTTACCGCAGGTTCCGAAACAGGACGCGACGGGTCCAATGGTGTAATATTCAACCCCGTCTCTTGATCAAAATCCAAGGACGGCGCAACTGCATACTTTCCGAGACCGCGACGAATGGCAGGAAGCAACAAGGAGAGCACATGGCGCTCTTCATCGAACTTGACTTCTGTTTTGGTGGGATGTATGTTCACATCCAAACGGGCAGGGTCAATGGTCAAAAACAGGACGTACAAGGGGTATTGATTCCGAGGAAGCAATCCTTCGTAGGCGTCCATAATGGTGCGATGCAACAACGGATGCTTGATGAAGCGTTGGTTCACGAACAGAAACTGTTCTCCACGCGTACGACGAGCAAATTCAGGCTTGCCTACAAATCCTTCTACACTAACCACATCTGTGTGTTCCTCCACCGGGACCAGGCGCTCATCGTATTTGCTGCCAAAAACCCCCACGACGCGTTTGCGACGCGACGAAGCCTTGAGATTGAACAGCTCAGAATCGTTGTGATGCAGGGAAAAATAAACCGTTTCATGGGCCAAAGCCAGCCGATGAAATTCATCGATGACGTGCCGCAATTCCACGGCGTCTGATTTCAAAAAGTTCCTGCGAGCCGGGACATTGAAAAACAAATGCCGCACTGAAATTTGGGTGCCTTCCTCAAAAGCGCACGGCATCGGATTTGCCGCTTTTCCTCCCTCCAATTGCAGCAGAACACCATGTTCTTCGCTGACATGACGGGTCTTCAATTCGACGTGCGCGATGGAAGCGATGGAGGCGAGAGCTTCCCCGCGGAACCCCTTCGAAACAATGCTGTACAAATCCTCCGCTACGCTAATTTTAGAAGTGGCATGCCGCTGGAAACACCGCGCTGCATCTGCGGACACCATACCAGCGCCATTATCAAGCACTTGAATCAGAGTCCGCCCCGCGTCTACCACACGGACCTCTATGCGCGAAGCACCAGCGTCAACGGCGTTTTCCATGAGCTCCTTGACAGCGGAAGCTGGACGTTGCACTACTTCTCCCGCAGCAATCTGATTGGAAACGTTTTCCGGAAGTTGTCGGATCACTTCATGCATTTTCCATCCACTTTAATACCCGTGAAAAATCACTTTGCTCGACCCATTGGATTCCTTCCCATGCGAGCCAAATCAATACCGATGCAATGAGCGCCGCACGCAACATCGACCAGCGGGCTCCTGCAATTTGTTGCTGTCGCTGAGCGGTGCGCTGACCGTTAGCGGCCTTTCGCGGGGAACGAAACCGAATCTCCCTTCGATTTCCGTCCCTATCACTGGATGCCGAGACTTCTTGCTCTACCCGCGACTTCCGCGCTTGCCATTCCTCATCCAATTCCGGAAGATGCCGCGACCTGAAGTCGAATCGACGAGGTGTGGTTCGGACATTCCGAAACATGGATTTGAGTCGTGGGGCTTGCATAATTCTCCAGCGAATTTACATCCGACCACCCGCAATTCACGGGTCAGAGTGCCATTCGTTGTTCAAAATCGACTAACACGTCATCCACATCTTTTGAACCGGGGTACCGCTTCAAAATTGCATGCATGACGCGGTCCACCGTTGCGTCTGGACAGGATGCTCCGCTTGTCACCAAAATGCAAGGTGTCTCGTCTTTGCCCGAGAGTGGCCATGGGTCCATGGAAGACTGATGCAACCCCAAGCGCCAATCATAATGTTGAACCGTTCCATCCTCTAAAAATTCCCGCTCATTCCGAATGAAAAAAGTAGGAAGTGTTGCTTCACACAGCTCCACCAAATGAGAGGTGTTTGAACTGTTGTAACCGCCAACAACGACGGCAAGGTCAGCGAGGTCCTCGGCAAGTGCGGCTTGGGTGGCTTGCTGATTATCATTGGTTGCGTAACAAAGTGTATCCCGCGTATTGGCAAAATCAACATCGCCTGCATTGGTCTGCTTGGCGTCCACGGCTTGCTTGATCCGATCGCTAATGGCCTGTGTGTCGGAGGCCAGCATCGTGGTTTGGTTGACGACTCCTATGCGCTTCAAATGCACCTTGGGGTCAAACCCCTTGGATGTTCTTCCCGCAAAATGGACTTCAAACTCACTAACGTCCTTTTGGCCGCAGATGAATGCACACAGCAACTCAGCCTCTGCCATATTTTTGATGACGAGGGCATGGCCCTTTTCACCGGAATGACTGAAAGTGGCGCGGGTCTCTTCGTGCTCGGGTTTTCCGTGAATAACAATGGTGTAATCCTCAGTGGCCAATTTTGCCGAACGCTTCCAAACCTTTTCGACAAACGGACACGTGGTATTGTAAGTGTCAACATCCACGCCAAGCTCCTTCAGTTTGGCTTCGATTTCGAGGGTTGTCCCAAAAGCTGGGATTAAAACCACATCGTCATGCTTCAACTCGGACATCGGTGTCAAGACATTTCCCTCGGTGTCTTGTAAAAACTGGATCCCCCGGTCTTGCAAATCCGCATTGACCTCCGGGTTGTGAATCATTTGACTCAACAAAAAAATTCGCTTGCCTGGGTTTTCATCAATGGCGCGGTAGGCGATTTCAATCGCGTTTTCCACCCCAAAGCAAAAACCAAAATGGCGGGCAAGGACAAAGCGAACCGTTCCAAAATTCAAAACGGTCGGTTCGAAATCTTGCTTGCGCGGGTCACGTGATTTCCG
>CAXDQP010000229.1:0-3752 GCA_963991335.1 uncultured Flavobacteriales bacterium | reverse complement strand
ATCAAAAAAGTTCCCACGCTACGGGATTTCACCGTTGCGAATCTCTTTTATGAAAATTCTACACGAACTCGTTTGTCATTTGAATTGGCTGAAAAACGGTTAAGTGCCGATGTCATCAACTTCACAGCAGGCAATTCTTCTTTAAAGAAAGGAGAGACTCTCACCGATACCGTCAATAACATTTTAGCGATGAAGGTGGACATGGTTGTCATGCGCCACCCACATCCAGGTGCCCCACAAAACCTCGCGAATAAAATTAACACGTCCGTCATCACTGCTGGAGATGGCACACATGAGCATCCCTCACATGCGTTATTGGATGCCTTTAGCTTGAGACAAAAACTGGGTGACCTTGCAGGCGTGAACGTAGCCATTGTTGGCGACATCCGACATTCAAGGGTGGCAATCAGCAATATATTGTGTTTGAAACTACTGGGCGCGAACGTACGTGTTTGCGGACCTAAGACCCTCATTCCTAAACACATTGCATCAATGGGAGTCGAAGTTAGCCACAACTTTGACGAGACCCTGATTTGGTGCGACGTAGTCAACATGCTTCGCATTCAATTGGAGCGACAAGGCGACAATCGTGTTCCCTACTTCGCGACATTGCGTGAATATGCTGTTGAATTTGGCTTGAACAAACATCGGCTCGATGCATTGAACAAACCCATTACAATAATGCACCCGGGCCCCATCAATCGAGGGGTTGAACTCTCCAGTGATGTCGCGGATAGTGAGCATTCTATCATTTTGCAGCAAGTTGAGAACGGCGTTGCAGTTCGTATGGCCGTGCTTTATCTGCTGGCTATGAGGCGATAATCATTCGAAAGGAAGATTCTCCTATATTTACAGCATACAATCGATTCATGAAATTCTCCACCGAAATACGCGACAACATCGCGACCGTTAAATCCCATGTCGAAAAGCTGGATGCATTGCACGCGCCAGACCTAAAAAGCGAACTAGTGCAAGTGGCAAAAGAAGGCACCAATCACATTGTACTGGACCTTTCTGCATCCCGCTATTGCGACAGCTCAGGCCTCAGTGCCGTGCTCATCGGGAATCGATTGTGCCGAGATTCCAATGGGAAATTCGTGCTCACTGGTTTGCAGGCCTCTGTAGAAAAGCTCATTCAAATTAGCCAACTTGATCGCGTACTAACCATTGTACCGACCGCTTCAGAAGGATTCGACTTCTTGGTTATGGAAATGACAGAAGCGGAATTAGGAGACAACCAAGACTCAGAATAACACAACCATGAAGTATATCCTCCAATTTCTTTCCATTGCGTTAGTGATTTTCTCCGTCAATATGGGTAACGCCCAATGCGAACCGGACTTTGACTTCGGAGAAGCAGAATGGGGAGCATCACCAGACCCGTCGGTAGGTGATCAGTTTGATACCGCTTATGTCGACACGCCATACGCAGACGTATTCCATGTCCTCGTTCCCACCGACGCGTCGGCGATCGATCCCTTATTCGCTCTTCCTTTGGACTCCGTTGTCCTTTTAACCACGGTTCTTACAGACACTACAAGCCTTGAGATCGTTTCTCTAACCGACATAGGTTTGGACATCGTTTGCAACAACTTGGGCAGCTCACCTGATCCTTGTACGTTGATTTCAGGAGCTCAATACTGTGCGTCCATCGAAGGCACCCCTACTACAGCAGGTGTTTATCAAATGACCCTTCAAGTTGAAGCTTTCGTCACCGTTTTTGGTGTACCTGTTGCACAGCCTTATGAGTTCTCCGGATACATCCTGGATGTCATTGGTGAAAATACACCTGATGGCATTAGTGAAGTCAACATCACCCATTGGAATGTCTATCCCAACCCTGCGACTGATCAATTTAGCATCACGGGACTGCCATCAACGGGAATGCTCACCATCACTGATTTGTCCGGCCGAATCATGAGCGAATATGAATTAAGCAACATGCCCGCAAATGGTGTGTTTGACGCTTATTCTTGGTCAAATGGAATGTATGTTGTGCACGTTTTGTCCAACGGCAAACGATCCACAAAGCGACTTTTGATTCAGCACTAATTCATTACTGACGCTAAGAATGGAAAATGGAGCCAATTTTGGCTCCATTTTCATTCCCAATTGAACCGTGCAGTTCGAAATCACAATATTAGGATGCGGGGCCGCAACGCCTACGTTGCGCCATCTTCCCACTGCACAAGCCATCAATTGGAATGGGCAATGGATGCTCTTGGATGCAGGTGAAGGGGTTCAACTCGGACTGCGCCAACAGCGTATTCCCTTTCAAAAGATCGAACGCATTTTCATCTCGCACATGCACGGGGATCACGTTCTTGGACTGCCCGGACTCATAGGAAGTATGAATCTACTAGGCAGAAGGCGGCCCCTTGTCATTTACGGCCCTTCATCGCTCGAATCTTATGTGATGACTGCACTTAAATTGACTCAAACTCATCTCAAATTCGACCTGAATTTCGTCGCCGCCAATCCAAAAGGCATGCACGTTTCAATGCAGGAAAAGGGAGCACGAATCTCCAGTTTCCCCGTGAAACATCGCATCGAAGCTTATGGCTATCAATTCCATTTTGAAGCTCCAGAGCTCAATGTCCGAAAAGATCAAATCGAAGCGCTTGAACTCCAGCGATCCGAAATCATTCAATTGAAAAAAGGCAGGGATGTGCAGCGTACGGATGGCATATGGATCAAGTGTGCCCTAGCATGCCACACCAAGGCAGCCCCCCTGTGCTATGTATATTCAGGTGATACTCGCCCCTGTGATGCAGTGCTAACCGCTTCGCTGAATGCTGATTTGCTTTACCATGAAGCCACCTTCTTGGACGACAAGCGAAGCAAAGCCAAGGAGACAGGGCACAGCACAGCGAAACAAGCAGCACAAATTGCGGCTGATGCTAATGTGAAAAAATTGGTAATCGGACATTTTTCAAGTCGCTATCGCAATGAGGAATTGCTCGCTGACGAAGCGAGAGTCATCTTCAATAATGTCGTCTTGGCGAACGAAGGAATGAAATTCCAGCTTTAAGGATTGAAACACATACAATCCACCTGTAAATACCCTTAAATAGCTTGCAACATAATCCGTACTTTTGCAACTCTATGAGCACTTCGATTTCCATCGCCATCGCCGACAGCAGTCCTGTTTTCAGATACGGACTGAAAAGCATTCTTGACTCAAATCCGGGTTACAAGGTCGTCGCTGAGATTGAAACAGGAGAAGATTTAGAGCGTTGGTTGAAAACCAACAAGCCAGACCTCATTGTTATGGACTGCCTTGCTTCGGGGTTTTCGGTTGACACAGTAGTAGCTTGCTCAAGAATAAGCAAGAAAACTCGGCTCTTGGCTATCACATCCTCGCACAGCGGCCAAAGCATTGTCAACGCACTGAGAGCCGGCATCACCAGCTAAGTCAAGAAAGATAGCTCGATGGACGAAGTGCTTGAAGCAGTTGAAGAAACCAGCAACGGAGGCACATTCTTTTGCGGCCAAATTCTCGGGGCCATTCAAAATGAAAACATCGACGTCAGCGATCTCGAATTGGCCGATTACACATGCAATCCTGTCTTGCTCACTGAGCGAGAAATAGAAGTCTTGACCCATATATCCGAGGGAAAGACCAACGTGCAAATTGCCGAAAAACTTATTCTTAGCAGTCATACGGTGAATACGCATCGCAAAAAAATCATGCAAAAATTAGGCGTCAACAATACCGCATCGAAGGTGATGTATGCCGTATAATCGGGTTT
>CAXDQP010000228.1:0-3756 GCA_963991335.1 uncultured Flavobacteriales bacterium | reverse complement strand
GGACTTACCGATTACCGTCCCAATTCGTCAGGTTACCGCGATGTAAAGTTTGAGGACGGACTCTTTCAACCTGCCTACCGACTGCCCACAGAGGCCGAATGGGAATTTGCCGCATTGGGCTTGATTGGAAATAGTTACGCAGAACTTATCAGCGACCGACGAACGTATCCTTGGGATGGTCACTACACGAGGAACGACAATAGCCGCTCAGGAGCATACGGAACCATGAATGCCAACTTTGCTCGCGGGCGAGGAGACTACATGGGCGTAGCTGGAAACCTCAACGACGGAGCATCCGCCACGGCCGCTGTCTACGAATATGCCCCGAACGATTATGGTTTGTACAATATGTCTGGAAATGTGAACGAATGGGTCATGGATGTATACCGCCCCTATAATGCCGTAGATGCAGAGGAATTCCGACCGTTTAGAGGCAACGTCTTTCAAACAACAGAGCGCAACTCGGAAGGGTTGATTGCTGACAAAATCGATTACATCATTTTTGACATCGAAGGCATTGAGCAGGATCTCACAGCGTATCAACAAGCCGCGGCAAAAAACTTCACAACAGAAGAGCAGAACCTCGTTGACAATGTTTTCACTGCCCTGCAATCGGCGAAAGACGAACAAAAACTCAAGCGCAGAGAAGAGGCCATGGAGCAAGTGGCAGAAGGGAAAGAATTGATCCTTGACAGTGAACTGCTCATCGCCCCCGATTTAATTGATCTTTTTATCGACAACATTGAAGCCACACCGGGTGAGCTCATTCAACGAAACATGACGGTTGAAGAAAGTTTGGGCCGAGACAATTACCGAGAAGCAGATAACATTGACTACAAGGATGGAGACTTCCAATCCAGCATTTATTATGGTGATGATGCCTTCAAACAAGAAGGCAGTCGCATGTATGGGTATGGGAAGACATCGCTCATTAATAACCGATCCCGTGTCTACAAAGGCGGTGGGTGGAACGACCGAAGTTATTACCTCAGTCCTGGTACGCGACGGTTCTTGGATGAGGACAAGAGCTCTGCGGCCATTGGATTCCGATGCGCAATGGATCGAATGGGCTCACAATCCCTGAATTCTCCCAGATAACACGAAAACAAATTGAAAAAGCTCCGAAGAAATTCGGGGCTTTTTTTTTGCCGTGACTTGTTCTGATGCCATCTACGTAATAATTTTCAACCCATGTTCTCGCCACCAAACCAACCCGCTTTCAGTCTGATTCAAGAGGCATTTGTGGCCTCATCAGGTGTTACGACGGATACAAGGACGGCAATTGCAGATAAGTTATTCTTCGCCTTGAAAGGTGAGAATTTCAACGGCAACATCTATGCGAAAGAAGCGCTTGAAAAAGGATGCATCGCGATCGTCATGGACGACCCAACCCTGTCCCAACACCTCGAAAATGCCATATTGGTCGAGGACGCATTGACGGCCCTGCAAGCTCTAGCGCAATGGCATCGAAGAAAATGGGACTGTCCAGTCATTGGGCTTACGGGTAGCAATGGAAAAACAACGACCAAGGAATTACTGAAAATGGTCTGCCGAAGTCGCTTTCCGGGCATTCAAGCCACCCACGGAAACCTCAATAATGAAATCGGCGTGCCACTCACGTTGCTTTCCATTTCAAGCAATCCAGACTTCGTCATTATTGAAATGGGCGCCAATGCTCAAGGTGAAATTGAATTGTTAACCCAAATAGCGGAGCCAACTCACGGAATCATTACCAACATTGGCCGCGCCCACCTGGAAGGATTTGGCGGCTTAGAAGGTGTTATTAAAGGGAAAAGTGAGCTGTTCCATTTCTTTCGTTCATCCGCTCGTGCATCAGGCACCGATGATGTTTCGCTTTTTGTCAATGCCAACCACAAAGTGTTAGCCGAGGTTTCACGATCCATCCCCCGGCTATTTTATGGCACCCATGAGCATCCGCCTTTCGTATCGTCAGTCCAAGACGATTTCACCATGAGCTGGACTGACTTGGATGGCATCGAACACGGACCATTGCATTGTCATATATCAGGCGAACATAACTTTGAAAACATGATGACCGCAGCTGCTGTTGGCCTCCATTTTGGAGTCACTGCCAACGATTGCAGCCAAGCCTTGGGAGCATATGCCCCCGACAACAACCGGTCTCAATGGATGGAAACCAAATCCAACCAAGTATTGCTTGACGCTTATAATGCGAATCCGAGCAGCATGGAATCGGCTCTTACTTTCTTTGAACGCATCGGAAAAACAACCAACGAACGAACACCGTTGGTTGCCATCCTCGGCGACATGGGCGAACTCGGCACCTATGCGGGAATGGCCCATGATGAAGTTCTTGCCATGGCTTTGGAAAAGGGAATGCACGTCATCACCGTCGGCCCCATCTTTGAACGGTCCGCGCAGAAACATTCTGGTGTTCAATCCTTTTCAACCACTGCCGAATTAAAGATTCATTTGGAGCATCAACCCTTTCATGGTAAAAAAGTGCTCCTCAAAGGATCCCGTTCTATTGCCTTGGAAGAAGCCCTCATCGCTTTGTAAGGTTTCCCTTAGTTGCAGGGAATCCAATGATTGAGATACTATCTTTGTGAACCATGGATTTCATCAATGAATTGCGTTGGCGGGGCATGTTGCATGACATGACACCTGGCCTGGAAGAAGCCCTTACCAAAGGCAATGTGACCGGATATGTGGGATTCGACCCCACTGCAGATTCACTGCACATTGGCAACTTGGTGCCCGTAATGCTTCTTGTTCACTGGCAACGCGCCGGGAACAATCCCATTGCCTTGGTGGGAGGAGCGACCGGTATGGTCGGTGATCCAAGCGGGAAAAGCGCTGAACGCCAGCTGCTTGACATGGAAGCCATTCAGCACAATCTCAACTGCCAAAAAGCACAGCTCGAGTCCTTTTTGGATTTCGAAGGAGCACATGCCGCCCGGGTGGTCAACAATGCCGATTGGTTCAAAGACTTTTCGTTTTTGGACTTCATTCGTGGCGTTGGCAAGCACATTACGGTCAATTATATGACGTCCAAAGACAGCGTCAAAAAGCGTCTGGAATCGGGTATGAGTTTCACTGAATTTAGTTATCAGTTGGTTCAAGGCTATGATTTCTATCACCTTTGGAAGAATGAAGATTGCTCGGTGCAGCTCGGAGGATCGGATCAATGGGGCAACATCACCACTGGAACGGAATTGATTCGCCGCATGGGTGGGGGCCATGCGTTTGCCCTCACCGCACCGCTCATTACCAAGGCCGATGGATCTAAGTTTGGAAAGTCTGAAGGAGGCAACGTATGGATTGATAAAAACAAAACCTCTGCTTACAAATTTTACCAGTATTGGATCAATGCCGGAGACGAGGAGGTGCGCAAGTACATTCGAATCTTCACGCTCAAAAGCAAGGATGAAATTGAAGCCCTCGAAGCAAAGCATGCCCAAGACCCTGGCCAACGAATTCTACAAAAAGAGCTAGCCGCAGATATCACCCGACGCGTGCACAGCCAAGCCGACCTTGAAACTGCTATTGCAGCTTCCAGCCTGCTGTTTGGGAAGTCCAGCAAAGAAGCCATCGAAGCGTTGCCAGAAGCGGAGTTTCTCAGTGTTTTCGAGGGAGTGCCGAGCACTGAAGTCCGTAAATCTGATCTGATCGCAGGTGTTTCTATCATTGACTTTTTGTCGGATGCAACCGCTTTCCTGAATTCAAAAGGTGAAGCACGCAGGGCCCTGAAAGAGAATTCAATCAGTGTAAACA
>CAXDQP010000227.1:0-3759 GCA_963991335.1 uncultured Flavobacteriales bacterium | reverse complement strand
CCGCTAAGGTTTTGCAACAGATTGAATTGGCTCGGCTCAAAAAACAAGGCGAGAAGCCAGACGAGGCTGAGCAGAAAAAGATGTTCGACGCCATCGAATCGCGTTATACGGAGCAAACCTCTCCGGTCTACGCTGCAGCACGTTTATGGGTCGATGCTGTCATTGATCCGGAAGAAACCCGGCATTGGATCAGCAACGGCATTGAAATGGCCAGCCATGCACCCCTCGAACCGTTTCGCACAGGTGTGATACAAACGTGAGAAAATTCGAGTTGTCGCTACAGCTTTCTTTCCAAGGCACTGAGTGCTTGATGCATGGCCTCAAACAGTGGCTGGGTTCCGTCTTCACGTCCATCTTCTACTACGCCGCGAACCACAAGTAAGGCATCCCAGAGTGCATTTTCATCGTTAACCGACTCCAACTCTTCGATCCATGTTAATGCTTCCATCGCGCATCGAAAATCACCTTCCGCAGCGCAATGAACTACGCAACGCAAGTGATTTTCCGATAGAAAACCGCAGCTCCATAAAAATCCAATGATGTCCGCATGAACGGATGAAAACTCAGGGGCTTCCAGCGCATCCCCCATGACCTCTGCTCCTTCTGACACCTTCAAGGACCCGAGCATCGACGCAATCTCCTGGCGAAGCCCTTCCTCTGAGCGGTCACGGAAGGCTTCCAACATCGGTCGAACCCATTGAACAGTGCCTGTTTCCTTGGCCACTTCAAGAGCACCCAGCGCATCCTCCTCACGACCAGATATGAGATGTACGATTGAATTCATGCGCCAAAAGTACTGCAGTTTAAAGAGACACGTTCAGCGAACGGCCGATGCGGTCGCCACAGGATCCGGAAATGTTTGCTTCCACGCAGCAACGAACTCCGCAAGCATGATAGCCGTCGCACCCCAGATAATGTGCTCTTCGAAGCGATACGCTGGAAGATGAATCGCTTGGTTTTGGTCCTTGCCCATTTTGATTGCTGTATTTCTCAAGGCATCGTCCGGCAACAAATCCGCCACAGGAACAACAACAACTTCAGCCACCTCATTGGAATCTATCCTCCAAGTGGGCATTCGATCCAACACTGCAATGAACGGCTTCACCGCAAATTTGCTGGTAGGAATATAGCGCTCAGTAAGATTGGCTATTACATCGTCGCGGCGAACAATGACACCCATTTCCTCTTCAAACTCACGCAGCGCCGTGCTCAGATCATCCGTGTCTTCCGCTTCTACTTCCCCTCCAGGAATCGAAATCTGCCCACTGTGAACCCCTGGATATTCCGGGCGCTTCATTAATACAATGCACCATTGGCCTCGGCTGGGGACCAAGGTCAAAAGCACTGCAGCATGGCGAACCTGGAATCCTTGAGCCACAGCCTCTGACTTCGTAGGTCGCGTGAATGGCATTTTTGCATCTGCCGTTTTACCAAAAGAACCGCCATGCTCAGCGAAGCAATTAGCCAAATCTTGAATGGACGTCGGATGATGCTCAGCCATGGTTCAAAAATGAGGCATAATCCATGCCCAACAACTATCTTCGGAGGATAACTTCTACGATGACCGAACAACCCCGTATCACCATGCTGGACGATTCCATTGGCTTTCCGCCTTTGGAAGATGCTTGGGAAGGATTGTTAGCCATCGGCGGTGACCTCAGTGAGGCAAGACTCATCGCTGCTTATCAGAACGGCGTATTTCCATGGTATGGTGAAAACGACCCCATTCTTTGGTGGGCGCCTGAAAAACGCTGCATCTTGAGGTTGGAAGATCTCAAGGTATCCAAAAGCATGCGCAATGTGCTCAATCGAAAGGATTATT
This sequence comes from uncultured Flavobacteriales bacterium, assembly GCA_963991335.1. Classification (GTDB taxonomy): domain Bacteria; phylum Bacteroidota; class Bacteroidia; order Flavobacteriales_D; family Sanyastnellaceae; genus UA16. The sequence goes on along the minus strand of CAXDQP010000227.1, from coordinate 1,937 downwards.
CAGTCAAAACGGACACCCAATTCGAAGCGGTTCTGCGCAATTGTGGGGAGTTAAGAAAAGACGGAGAAGGAACGTGGATTTCAGAAGACATCATTCAGGCCTACCTGCGTTTGCATGCACTGGGCTTCGCCCATTCTTTCGAGACTTGGCGAAATGGAAAACTAATTGGAGGTCTCTATGGCGTTTCCATTGGGCACATGTTTTTTGGAGAAAGCATGTATTCGGAGGAAAGCAATGCGTCTAAGATTGCTTTCATCCATCTGATTGAATGGGCAAAAAAACACAATTTCGGGCCCATTGATTGCCAAATTCAGAACCCGCACCTCAAAAGCATGGGCGCCTGTGAAATTGAGCGCGACGCGTTTATGTCTCTTTTGAGGACACACCTGAACAATGGAAAAACACTCCGTGGCCGTTGGAGCCTCCCGAAGGATTGAATCAGCGCATGCAAGCAGTAGCTCCATTCTAATCGTTATCAGATATTTAGGAGATCTGCCGCCTCACTATTCACAAGTCTTCAACATGTTTCCTGCAGTCGTTAACAATTCGTTCATATTTCGGTCGCTCCGATGAATGTCTTTTCAACTGTCGCCTGCTACTTTGCAAGCGTAGGGCCTAATGCCTTGCGACGAAAACCCTAACCTACCACATCACCTTAGCTATGGACAAGTACGATTACATGATCCTCGACATTATCCACACTTATAAGCAAGAGCAGCAATCTCACATTCGATTGGCCGTCTTGGAACGAAATTTCTGGAAGCGGATTGAAGCAGATACGGACCTCAGTGTTGGACAGGCCAGAATCGGCGAGCGCATCACCAACTTGTACCTCGATGGAATGCTGCAAAACAAGAACGGTTATACACTGACCAAGAAAGGCCGAGAGCAACTCGCATTCGCGCCATGGAAACAGGCTGAAATGGCTTAATTAAGCTTGTCCATTCAACGTGCATCTCGATTCTTAGGTGCATAAAAAAAGCCGGAATAAGTCCGGCTTTTTTTATTCGTACCGCTTGGGCACAGGATTTTGATTTATCATTTCACTCGGAAAGAGTCAATATTTTCAACTTTCGAGCACTTCAAGTTCAGGATATTTCTCTTTCCAGAAAGCTAGTTTTTCTTCATCACGAACGGTGATGACTGTTCGACGGTCCAATCGAACTTTGATATTGGGTTGCAACTCCTTTGCACGCTTTTTCCGAGCCATAACTTTCTACTTTAATACTTAAGATACGGATTTATATCTCTCCGTTCAACGAAAGAACAGCATTTCCTGTGAAAAGGTTGTCATTGTGCATAACCTTTTTACAAATCTTACCATATCACAAGGGATAATGCCCCTGTGGAGAATAGCTCTTACTTCAAGCTGATGGGTTGCCTGCCACCTTGGAGGCAAAGTATTGGATATACAAATAGCAAAGAACAGGCAGCACAAGGGCCAGGCCAAATCCAGATTCATCCGCCAACGCTCCAACGGCGGGTGGAATAAATGCTCCACCGCCGATCGCCGTGCATAGGATTCCACTACCGAGCGGTTTCAAATCGCCTAATTCACCGATGCCCAGTGTGAAAATTGTCGGGAACATGATGCTATTGAACAAACCGACAGCCAGCAGGGCCAGCAACGCTGTTACACCGGTTGTGAGCAAACTAATAACAACCATCACCGATGCACCCAATGCAAAGAAGGCGAGCAGTTTGTTCGGGGCGATTCGCTGCATCAGGGCACTCCCAATGACTCGACCAACCATCGGCCCCCCCCAAAAAAAGGTAAGCAAAGCACCTATCAAGCCTTTCGCGTCAATCCCTTCCAGTGACATCCCACGAATACCGGCAGCTATGCCTGCCATGGAGGACAATACTGCATTTTCACGAATGATTTCACCAACGCCCAATTCCAATCCGTATCCAACCATATACGATCCAATGGCAAC
>CAXDQP010000226.1:0-3780 GCA_963991335.1 uncultured Flavobacteriales bacterium | reverse complement strand
GGCTGGAAAGCGGGAATGCTTTGAGCGCTTTGCCCTCAAAGCTCACTTCCCCGGATACCGGGTCATGGAAACGCAATAAAAGAGAAGCGATGGTGGACTTTCCCGCCCCCGACGCTCCGACCAATGCCACCCGTTCGCCGGGAGCGATGCGCAAATTGATGTCATTGAGCACCGTTACGTCTTCTCGGTTGGGGTAATGGAAGTGTACCTTATCGAAGACAACATCTCCCTTGAGCGTCACATCGGGCTGCGCATTTGATTCAGTCGTCTCCACTACCTCACGCGGTTCGTCCATCATTTCCATCAAGGATTCGATGGCGCCCAAACCGCGTTGCAACGCTGAGAATTGAGCCGCAATTCCGCCAATGGAGCCTGCCACAAGTCCCGTCATTAACAAAAAAGTAAAGAAGTGTTCGCTGGCCAATCCGCCGGTCGTCATTAGCTCAGCGCCTTTGAAGATGACCAGGGTGATGGCGCCGAAGATGAAAAGAATGATGAACGAACCGAAGGCTCCCCGCCAAATCGCTCCTTTCATGGCCAATGAGCGGATGTCTCCGATGCTCCGGACGTATCGGACCAACTCCCAAGCCTCGTTTGCAAAACTCTTTACACTGATGATGCCGGTCAGGGTTTCCTGCACGATGGTGTTGGAATCAGCGACTTGATCTTGGGTGCGTTTGGATAATTTCCGAATGAACCGGCCGAACAAGATTGCAGCGATGATCATGACCGGCAGCGTTGCCAGCATCAATAAGGTCAACGTCACCGAAAAATAGAGCAGCGCCAAAATCCCACCAATGATGATGATGAGTTGCCGGAGCAATTCGGAAAGTGTCGTGGTAAAAATGTCTTGTATCGAGGTGATGTCAGCGGATACGCGGCTATTCAAATCCCCTACACGTCGTGTGTCAAAGAATCCCATCGGCATGCTGACGATGGCTTCAAATGCATCTTTGCGCATCGCCAACATCATATCCTCTGTCATTTTGGCAAAGAGTACGACCCGGGTAAAGCTCAATAAGGCCTGCACCCCAAGCACCACCAAGATCAACCAGCCGATTTCGGTCAAATCGTTCAGGTCAAATGGCAAGAACGCCAAGGATGCGTCGGGCGCCGTATCGGTGGCTCCATCGCTCATGCTTGAAGCGGTGCCGACTCCACCCAATTGCCCCCAAAGCCGTGTAACCATCAAGGTGAGTAAGCCACTGATACTGATGATGATGACACCCAATGCGTATCCCCAAGCGTGCGGTTTCAAGTATGTGCCCATGCGCAGGACTGTCCTCCAATTTTTCCATCGGAATGAACGCTTTTCGGTGACTTCTTTGCGCATTATTGGCTGGTTGCTGACGGTTGGGGTAATGAGATCCTGACGGACTAGGTGCGAAATTAAGCCCTCTTTGTGCCAATAGAACGGAAAAATTCGTGCATCTTTCACGTCAGGGGTTTGGACGCACGAAATCTGTGACTATCTTTGCACTCCCTATTTTGGGTCATGGATCAGAAACGATTCTTGAAATAACGAAGAGAAATGAAAAGGACCTTTCAACCCTCAGTACGCAAGCGCCGCAACAAGCACGGTTTCCGCAAGCGCATGTCTTCCGCTAATGGACGTAACGTCTTGAGCTCACGTCGCCAGAAAGGACGAAAGAAGCTGACGGTGAGTTCTGAGCGTCGCCACAAAGGCATCGAACGATAAGTACATTCAGCCACCTGGTGGCTACTATGATATTGAGAAAAGGAGCAGTGTGCTCCTTTTTTTATGCTTCAAATTGGAGGAGGGGCACGTTGGGAGAAGCCTGAACTAGGATTAGCACGGTCTAATGTGCACTCGGGTCCAATTCATCCAGGGGTCCCGCCACGGCATACAAAGACATGGTGTCATCATCTCCTTCATTCAAGGCGTTCACTTTCCAGATTTTCCATCGCGCTCTTTTGCCTTTTACAGTGCCAGTGACCTTCATTGCCATTTGGACAGGATTACCGGCTGCTGCAATCTCCTCTTTTGGGAATTGAAACGCATCAACCTTCAAATCCTTTCGGAAATCAACCCCGTGGCCGATGGTCTTGAACATGCTCTCTTTGACCCCCCATGCGCAACAAAGAATTGGCGTCGTATTGAAATTGTTTTGTTCTTGATTGCTTAAAAATCGACCGGCTATTGCTGTCAATTGTTCCCGCGGTCGCTCAATGTCGCATCCGACCGGATGGTCTCCCAAGCAGACCATCACCCAGCAGCTGTTGTTCTGGGTGTGGTGTGAAATGCTGATGCATTTTTCGCTTGACACTAGCGTTGGCCTTCCATGCTCGTCATGAACGATGGACGCAGTTGCCTCTTGGCCAGGAAATGCCTGCATCGCTTCATCGACTGCGTGGTGTTCCAACTTTCGGTGTTTGGAACGCGCCGTGAGGTCTCGCTGGGGAAAACGCGTTTGGCGCATTGCCCAATTCATCAATTCTGCATCGGTGGCCGAAAACCGGGCGATGACCGCGTGAGGAACGGATGATTGGATTAAAATTTGGAATTCCGGCATTGGAAGCGCGTTGAAGGACGTGAACAAGGGTTAAATCACCCGCGATTTGTGAATTAATGAGTATTTTTGCCTTCGAAATCAGAGAATTATGAGCACGACAATGACCAAAGAGTATTTGCCTTACAAAGTAAAGGACATCAGCTTGGCTGAATGGGGAAGAAAAGAAATTCGCCTGGCCGAAGCAGAGATGCCCGGCTTGATGACGTTGCGTCACAAATATGGCGCAGAAAAGCCATTGGCCGGCTCCCGCATTGCCGGTTGCCTTCATATGACCATCCAAACTGCGGTATTGATTGAAACGCTGGTCGACTTGGGAGCGGACGTAACCTGGTCTTCGTGCAACATTTTCTCCACGCAAGACCATGCTGCGGCCGCCATTGCAGCTGCAGGGATTCCAGTCTATGCATGGAAGGGAATGACAGAAGAAGAATTTGAGTGGTGCATTCAGCAAACCCTCTTTTTTGGGGCAGATCGCCAACCATTGAATTTGATTTTGGATGATGGAGGGGACTTGACGAACATGGTTTTGGATGAATACCCAGAATTGGCAGAAGGCATCAGAGGCTTGTCGGAGGAAACCACGACATGCGTGTTTCGGGTGTACGACAGCATGGAGAACGGCACGATGACGAAGCCTGCCATCAACGTGAATGATTCGGTGACGAAATCCAAATTCGACAACAAGTACGGATGCCGTGAATCAGCCGTCGACGCGATTCGCCGAGCCACGGATGTGATGATGGCCGGCAAAGTGGCTGTTGTTGCGGGATACGGAGATGTAGGAAAAGGCACCGCGGACTCTCTGCGCAATGCTGGGTGCCGAGTGATGGTAACCGAAATCGATCCAATTTGTGCGCTGCAGGCCGCAATGGACGGATACGAAGTGAAGCGTATGGCAGATGCCGTGAAAGAGTGCGACATCATCGTAACGGCAGCAGGCTATAAGGACATCATTGCGGGCGAGCATTTCGAAGCGATGAATGACAAAGCCATCGTTTGCAACATTGGCCACTTTGACAATGAAATCGATATGGCTTGGCTCAACGAGAATCACGGCCATACCAAGGACACCATCAAGCCTCAGGTTGATTTGTACAATGTGAACGGCAACGACATCATTGTACTGGCCGAAGGCCGCTTGGTCAATTTGGGTAGTGCGACGGGACACCCGAGCTTCGTCATGTCCAACTCATTCACTAACCAGGTTTTGGCGCAATTGGCGTAGTGGAACACCAACGATGCTAAC
>CAXDQP010000225.1:0-3794 GCA_963991335.1 uncultured Flavobacteriales bacterium | reverse complement strand
CTCCCAATGTGTACGACGCGATGTACATGCCGCGTGCAGCATACTTCACGGGTCCATTGGATATTCACGACGTGCATTTTGATGCAGACGGAGGGCTGATCGCGGTGAATACCTTGTTTTCATGCCTGATGAAGGTGGACGATGCGTACAACTTCACTCCGGTTTGGCAGCCACACTTTGTGGATCGCATTGCACCGGAAGATCGCTGCCACCTCAACGGCCTCGCAATGGAGGAAGGCCGGCCACGTTACGTGACGGCGTTCAGCCAGGGCAATGAGCGGCAGAGTTGGCGTGAAAACATCACCAAGACGGGCATCGTCATGGATGTCGAGAGCAACACGGTTCTGGCCGAAGGATTGGCCATGCCTCATTCACCGACCCTTATCAACGGCGAACTTTACGTCTTGACTTCTGCCACAGGCGAATTGGTCCGCATCGATCGAACCACCGGGGAGAAGGAGGTCATGGCATCGTTTGGAGGTTTCGTCCGCGGCATGTCTTTCCATGAAGATTACCTGTTCATCGGACTTTCGAAGATCCGGGAGAAATCAAAAACGTTTGGCATGTTGGCCGGGGAATTGATAAACAACCAAGCGGGGATTGCCGTTTTCCACTTGCCGACTCGGTCGAAAGTAGGTGTCATCCAATACCAAAGTTCCGTGGAAGAAATCTATGATGTTCATGTGATCAAAGGCAAGCGCAAGCCCAACATCATCAATCCGAAGGATCCTGTGCATGCCGATGGCGTTACCTTGCCAGACACCACATTCTGGCGTCAACCGTCAAAAGACGGCAACGATTAAGCAACGAAATAGAAAGAATATGAATCAACATTACGCAAGAAAACGCCGGCAACTCGCACACGCCGCCAAGCGTGCTCAGCGCGCCATAGAGCAGGCCAATGGAAAGGTTACGCAACAAGCAGAACGACTTTTACTCAAGGTCCACCGCATGGTTGCGGAATTGAAGCACCTCTGTTCAACACGTGCCATCAAACGAGCGCTGGGGGGCTTGCTGTTTTTGGGCGCAAGCGCTGTTCAAGCGAATGCTCAGGATTTTGGACCTGTTCAGCCCAATTCGTTTGGGTTGGTCATTCAAACCGAAGAAACAGTTGCTCTCACCAACACGGAGTTTGTGGATTTGGATGGCGATGGTGATTTGGACTTCATTGGGTTGGAAATTCCGATATCCCAATCCTACGATTCGGAAGGTTATTCAGTGAATATTGTATTTCAAGAAAACGAGGGCTCAGCATCTGAGGCGGCCTTCGGTCCGGTTCAATCCAATCCCTTTGGCTTCGACGCCTCATCGATTGATGGATGGGATCAATCGGAATTGGTGGCAGGGATTGATTTTGATGTCGTTGACCTGGACCAAGATGGAGACTTTGATATTGTAGGAAGTTGTCAATATGCCTATCTCTACAATTACAATCCGTATAGTTACGCCTACCTCGTCAATGCAATGTTTTGGGTGGAGAATACAGGGACTCCCGCCTCTCCTCAGTTTGCTGCATTGGAATTGAATCCATTTGGTTTGGATGTAGCGGGTTCATTTGCATCGAAAGATTCGGAATTGTATGCCTATGCTTTTGAATGTGCCGATATTGACGGTGACGGTGATGTAGACTTTCTCGGAACGTTGACTGATTACACAGGAGATCCGGCGTTCCATGAGATGTATTGGTGCGAGAATACGGGCTCCGCAACGAACCCATCATTTGCGCCACCAGTGCTGGAGCCTTTTGGTTTACTGCCTTCAGCTGATGGGGCTCTATATGGTGGGCTCTCATTCTCACTGGAAGCCGCTGACTTGGACCAAGATGGTGATTTGGATTTGCTTCAAAGTCTTTATTTCTCGGGGCCGGTGGCGGCAAATTCTGTTTGTCAATACTTTGAAAATACAGGCAGTGCTTCTGCGCCTTCATTCGCATCATCAGTGAACAATCCATTTGGCCTGCTGGAAGGGATCGATGTTCCCAACAACAACCTTGGAGTTCGCTCCATCCAGTTCTCAGACATCGATGGCGATGGCGATTTGGACTTCTTTGCGAACAACATTTTTGGATACGGCTCTGGAGAAGGTTACGTGATGGAATTCCAAGAAAACATTTCACCGGTGGAGATCAGCGAGGTGGATGCGCCATCATTTGAACTCTATCCCAATCCAGCAACCACAACGATTCGTTTCAATTGGGGCGAATTGGAGGTGTTGACGGCCACGATTTCAGATGCTTCCGGTGCCCAAGTCATGCAATGCAACCCGGCTCGAAGTGAAACAGATATTCAGCATTTAGCCAATGGCTTGTACCTGCTGTCTGTGGAAACGGAGGTTGGTCGATTTACCCGTCGGTTTATCAAGAAATAAAGGCCATGTCACTTCTTAAAACCGGGATTGTCTTCGGCCTCACATTCGTGTTGGCTTTTCTGACACTCCCCGTCGAGGCCCAGGATTGTGCGAACGTTGAATTTGCAGTGTTCAATGCGACGGGGGGAGAAATCCCTCAACTGAATGTGGCGTACGAGATATCATTTCTCAACAACGAAATAGCGGAGACGGGCCTTTGGGAGGTCACGGAGGCGGGGGTTTTTGCGCCTATGTGCTTGCCTGTTGGTTGTTATTTCATCGCCATCGAAGGTGCGAGCGTGAATCCGAATGCAATCGAAGTGCAATTGATGCAATCCGATTACATCTTGATTTTGAGCGGATGGGTTCAAGACGGCAATGAAGGCGGATGGATTACGGAATTCTGCGTGGAAACGCCCATGGAATTTTACTGCCCCGAAGCCATTGATTATGCTGCCGGTGAAGGGTGCCAATGGTCGTTTGAAATTGGGAGTTTTCAGCAAGGAGAATCCGTGGATTGGAATTTTGGAGATGGAGGAGAATCGGTCGTTGGCGGTCATTTCATGGAGCACGTTTTTTCGAATGCAGGCACCTACGAGGTCACAGCTTTTTTCACGTCCTTCGATTGTCCAATGGGCGTATATCTGACAACGACGATTGTGGTGGAAGGCTGTGGGGAAGAAGAGTGTGTATTGGAAATGGATGTGTCCAGTGCAGATGGCATGTGGTACTTGTTTGAGATCCCGGAGCAACCCGAAGGTGCCATTATCGAATGGTACATCGATGGCCAAGTGGTGCCGCCAACGAGCGAAAACGGCTTGACCTTCGAAGCGGGTTTTGATTTCAACCCCTACTGGAGCGTTTGCGTGGAGGTCTTTACGGACGCTTGTCCTGGCGGTATGGAAGCCTGTTACACCAACTTGGAAAGCAGCGATTGCCCCGATCCGGAAATGATGGAGGTGGAATACCTTGGTGGATGTTATGCTTTGTTTTGGCTTTATGATGAAAACATCTGGGAGATTGGATGGTCCGTGAATGGGGTATTGATTGAATGGGGCACAACCATGTTTTTTGAGTACTCGTTCCCAAGTGATGGCGAATACATCGTGACTGCCGAACTCTATTCCGCAACGTGTCAAGGGGAGCTATACGACTGGGAGATTGAGATTGAAGGCTGCGGTGAGGAAGCTTGTCTACTCGATGTGGAATGGGGCGAAATCGAATGCAACGAATTTCTCATTGGAGCGCTGAATCAACCGGAGGATGCGACTATTTTTTGGACATTGGATGGAGAGCCTTACGACTATGGTGTTGCAGCTTTGACGTACACGTTTGAAGAGGATGGATGCCACATCTTCACGGCAGGTTACGAGACACCGGAATGTCCGGCAGGGGTTTTTGCCGAGGTGGAGATTTGTTCGGACTGCACGGGGACTTCTGGTCTATAC
>CAXDQP010000224.1:0-3824 GCA_963991335.1 uncultured Flavobacteriales bacterium | reverse complement strand
ACGTGTCTGAGGTTGTTGTTTTTCCCGGACCCGGAGATCTACACGCTTTTGGATTTAGCCTTCACTCAATAAGTCAATGGCGTATACTTCTTCATTGGTGAGGCTTTTTGATGGAGCTTCCTCTAGGTTTAGCCGTTTATCGGAGTAAGCATCTCGCTTTAAAGTTCCTTCTCGTCAGGAGGCCTAAATCTCTCTTTCCGAGCGAACTTTACGCACGAACTTAACTGTTGAATTGAGCATTATGGATTCTCTCTCACAAATTGTACTGGGTGCAGCGGTTGGTGAAGCCACGCTTGGACGTCGCATCGGCAACAGGGCCATGATTTGGGGGGCGGTGGCGGGCACCATTCCGGACATGGATGTCCTCGGTAAGTACTTTTTGAGTGAGCTGGACAATCTCGCGTTTCACCGCGGAATCAGTCATTCCATTCTTTTTTGCATCGTGGGTGCACTGGGGTTTGGTTGGGCAGTCCATCGATTGTACCAAAGCCAGTACCATGCATGGTTGGCGTTGTTTACCAAGGCATTGGCAGCGCTAATTGTTGGGTTTGTGGTGAATTTTCTTGCTCAGATTTTCGCGCCAGGTTCGTGGTGGCCCGTGGCCGTCTACATTCCGCTCGTGGCCTATTGGCTTTGGGGACATGGACAGCGGCGTTATTTTGAAGGGGACTGGAAGGCTCCAGAAGTCGATTTGAAAGGTTGGGTGCTGTTGTTCTTTTGGGGTTTCTTGACCCACGTCTTACTCGATTGTTTCACGACCTATGGAACCCAGGTTTTTGCTCCGTTTTCCAATCTGCGTGTCGCATGGGGTACCGTTTCTGTGGTGGACCCGCTCTACACGTTGCCTTTTCTCGTTTGCTTGCTTGTCGCAGCGAGATTCGCGCGGAACGACTCCCGTCGGCGGTTGATGAACCTTCTAGGATTGAGTTGGAGTGTCCTTTATTTGGCCATGACGGTGGTGAATTACAATCAGGTCCAGCGCACCGTTGCGGAGGCACTCCAAGATCAAGGGCATAGCCATCAGCGATTTTTAATCACTCCCACCATCTTCAATAATGTGCTTTGGAATGTTGTCGTGGATACGGGGGATTCGTTTTTGTTGGCCCAGCATTCGATCTTCGATGAAATCCCACTGCATTTTCAGGCGGTCAGCAAAGGCTATGAACTGCTCCATAACATGGATTCAGATGAGACCATTGGCGTTCTTCAATGGTTCAGTGCTGGATACCTGAATGCGGTGCGCAGAAGCGATGGTGCATTGCAATTGAATGATCTTCGCTTCGGTACATTCTCGGGGCGCGCCGAAAATGCGGACGATTACATATATCGCCTCGATTTGCTCGAGCGCGGCCCCACCGAGCCTTATGGTTTCAAACGCGCAGAAGGAGGACCACCAGATAAGAAGGCCGAAGAGATGATGCTGGAATTGTTTCATCGTGCGAGCGGCCTCTCTCTTGAGGATGTTCCATTTTAGTTTGTTAAGGTGTATCCTTGCAGTATTAATATCAACTCAAAAGAGAAACGATGAAGAACTTATTTTTCTACTCAATTTGTGCGTCTGTGCTACTACTCGCAGGGTGCAAAACGGAGGGGTGTACGGACCAAAATGCGGTCAATTGGAACTCCGATGCAGATACCAATGATGGTTCGTGCACATTTGAAGGCAAGGTTGTCTTTTGGTATGGTGAGGAGGTAGCGATTGAAAAGGGACAGTTCGCGACGGCATATTCTTTTTATGTGGACGGACAGCTGGTTGGTTCGCAGGCGGTCTCCATGTTTTGGAACGGCGCTCCTGATTGCGATCAGGCCGCGTCCATCACGGCTACGAAAGATCTGGGCCCAGTTACTTCTTACGCTGCAGAATACGAGGTCATCGATGACGCAGGATTTGTCGTGTGGAGTGGCATTGTCAATTTCCAAGCCAATACGTGCGAGGCACTCGAACTCACCCTCTGAAGAAGCTTGAGGCATGAAAAGAGTCCGCACCCGTTCGGGTGTGGACTCTTTTTTTTTGATCAAGTTCCAAAAGAATGGTGCTACTTTCGCGTCCGCGTTTGAAGGGATTACGAAGAATCGTTCGTTCTCATGATCGAAGAGCGCGCATCAAGACAGGGGAAACCCAAAGGACACATAAAAGCGATCAGAATGAAGCGGATCAATGCGTACAAGAAGTTGTTTGAAGTGGAGGGAGAGATCGAGCTCGGCGAACTCAAAAAGACCTACCGAAAGCTGGTGAAGGAATGGCATCCGGACAAACATGTTTTGGACGAAGCCAAGGCGCAAGAGGCAGAGGAGATGACACGCCAAATCACCGATGGGTATGCGTTTCTTATCAGCATTGCTCCAGCGACCATTGCCAAGGGCCTCGCGGAATACACCGATACCATTGAGAATGCCTTCATCGATGACATGCAGCACAAGAGCTTGCTGCTGGAATTGAAGTTTACAGACGGATCGACCTATGAGTATTTCGGGGTCAATAAAGCGTTGTTCACCAAGCTCGTGAACGCAGATAAGGTGCAACGTTTCGCGCGACGCAACATCTTCAATTCCTTCCTCTACCGCAAGTCCAAAGCGACGGTTGAGGCAGAATAACAAGGCATTGCACACTGCGCCTATTATTATGGCACTCGGTTGATTGCGCTCGGTTGATTGGGATATGAGCTGGAGAACTCCTTTGAAGTTATGCACAGAACCTGGCATTCATTTTTGATTTTAGTTTTCTGGAGGTAATTTCATTTGCATAGAATGAGTGCAAATAGCAGGAGTTACCAAATTTATCGATTGCTCGATCATCTTCTCGGAGGTAAGGTTCCGGCAAAGCGCTTCCATCGAAATCGCAGTGAAGCCTCTGTGCGTGAAATTGAAATGCACATGAGTTCGCAGACGCAAAAGCCTGTGAAAGAGATTCCTCGTGTTCGGAATATTTCAGAGAATGACTTTCAATCCCAATATGTAAAGCGAGGCTTACCCGTTGTTTTGCAGGGAAAAGCAAAAGATTGGAAATGCGTTGAGGATTGGTCGATGCCCTGGTTGCGTGAAAATTATGGGAGTGATGAAGTTTCTATTTTTGATCCTTTGGCCTCTTCATCATCCGAAGTGCTTTATGATGTTGAGGTAACGGACCTTTCAACAGTGCTGGATGCTATTGAATCAGGCGATAACTCGAAGTATAGTCGATTCAATCGATTGCTTTATGATCACCCAGAATTGGTCCACGATTTTGATTGGGAGTGGCTGCAGCGTACTCGGAGTTCCTGGTCCTCTGGAAAAACGTACCAAGTCTTCATTGGAGGAAAGGGGACACGAACCTCGCTCCATTGTGCAGGGGAGCACAATCTATTCACTCAAGTGGAAGGAAGGAAACACTGGCATTTGATGGAGCCTAGTGCAGACATATGGCTGGACCCACCAATCACGAGAACCCCGTATTTCTACAGCATGTTCGATCCGGCAAGAGCGGATTATACCCGATATCCTGGGATGGAGTATGCCCAGGTTTGGGAATGTTTGCTTGAGCCGGGCGATGTCCTTTTCAATCCACCCTTTTGGTGGCATCAGGTAACAAACATAACCCCTTCGATAGGAGTGGGTTTTCGGTGGTTTGATCTCTTGGAAAATATCAAGATCAATGCGGTGGGAACGGCGATGACTTTGATGTCAACCAACCCACCCATTTGGACCGCTACCAAACATCGAACAGATTTCGCGGCCATCTTTAAACAAATGCAGTCTGAAAAAACGGTACCATGAAAACGGAAGAGATTACCATTTAATTACCGACCGACGACGACGCGGTTTACGAAGAATTGCGCAAGGAGGTC
>CAXDQP010000223.1:0-3835 GCA_963991335.1 uncultured Flavobacteriales bacterium | reverse complement strand
ACCATGACTTGCTCTATAAGCGGGCTCAATTGAACAAGGTTGCCACGCGCAATCCCGAGAGTCCCCGAATCATAGGACGCATCGATCCGAAGCCTGCCGTTACCATATCCACGCCGGGCAATGAGGCCAATGCTTCGATTCGAGACGTCGCCGGAATCTGGTCCAATGCACCAACGGTCAATCGTTCCCCCTGTTTTTGACTGGGACGGCCGGTTGCGCCCATCTGCGAGCTGACTTCCGCTGCTGCCAAATCATGAACCGCCTCTTCCAACCCAATGAATACCGTGCGGCCCTCCGACACTAAGCGGACATTTTTTGAGACAAAGCCGGTGGCTGAAACTTCCACTTCGACCGAATCCACTCCCAACTCCATTTCGAAGGCGCCCCGTTCGTCGGTCACCGCCAGTTGAGCGGAGGCCTGGACGCGCAAATGAGCCTGCGGAATCGGCACACCTGCTGGAGATTGCACAACACCGCGATACACATGCATCGCCACTGAGGCTTCATGGAACATCGGTCCTTGTGCTTCGATACAATCGACCCGAAAAACAGACAACCCAACGGCCATCCCCAAGAAGATGCTGAATGACTTAAGGTTTGGCCGTTGCCGCATGCGGCAAAGCTAGATTACTCCCGCACGAGCGGTGAAAAACACACGTCAGGATAGTGTCATAAAGAAAGCCATACGCGTTTTACGCTCCCACCTCCCAAAAATCCGAAACCACATTGCCTTCCCCAATGGCCTCGATGTTGCTGCAAGCTTCTACCATGCGTTGCCGATTCGCCAATAACTCTTCTGCCCCTTCGAGCGAAGCCGACTGCATCGCCTCCTTACTGGGCCACAAAGCGTGTGCCCAATACGTGCCGTTCTCACTTTTGTACAACCGGGATCCTCCGCTGCCGCATTGCTCTTTGATGGCTGAGGTAACCGATGCCCAGGCCGATTCAAACTCATCCGATTGATCGGGAAGCACTTCAAATACATACAGAACGGCGTGTTGGTATCGGGACATGGTCACTGAATGATGGGGTTGAACGTGCAAAATTAAGTTGTTTTGAGCACCGAGAAAATTTCGCAACCAACCCAATTATCTTTGGAAAAAAAATGGCAATCACACCCACTACTTCCATCCCTCTGGGGTTTGCTGCACCCGCATTTCAATTGCCAGATGCAATTTCAGGCGAAACACTGGATTCGAACGCTCTGTTCGAAGGTGGTCCCACGGTAGTTGTGTTCATGTGCAACCATTGCCCATTTGTCATTCACCTGCTCAAGGCGTTCGTGGATGTTGCGGATGAATACCAGGCCAAAGGCGTGAATTTCATTGCCATTTCAAGCAATAACACCGCAACGCACCCACAAGACGGATTTCCTGAAATGGGTCGTTTGGCGGAACAATATGGAATGCCATTTCCATACCTGTATGACGAATCGCAAGCAGTCGCCCGTGCATACGATGCTGCCTGCACACCCGATTTCAGCATCTTCGATGCCGAAAATCGTTGTGCATACCGCGGCCAATTCGATGGCTCACGGCCGGGCAATAAAATTCCAATCACCGGAGAAGACGTGCGAACAGCACTGGATCTGTTGTTGGCAGGACAAAAAGTTCCCGTGGAGGGCCAAATCCCATCCATTGGCTGCAACGTGAAGTGGAAGGAAGATTAATTTCCCATAGTTTTAAGGCTTTGACATGGACCTGCATTCAAACCTCCTCCCGAACATGAATTTGCCTGCCCAATTTCGCATTGCAGCATTGACGTTCCTCTGCCTCGTGAGCAGTGGCATTGCTTTGGCTCAACTGCCCATGGACGCCAATGGCCTCGTCGATGCCTACGAACGTGGCGAAGGAGTCGTATTTCACAACCGCACCAGCGGGTACTCGCTGCAGTTTCGTGGTTTGGCACAATTCACTTCTGAAGTGCGTCATTTCTCCGACACGGATGAATGGACCACGCGGTTCCGCGCGCGGCGCATGCGGATGCGGTGGGCGGGCGCATCCACTTCTGAAAAATTCAGGTACCGCGTTCAATACGAATTGTCCAACCCCGATGGCGATGGCGATGATGTCTCGGGAATGCTGATGGACGCCTGGTGCGCCTACCAGCCGAACAATCGTTTTCGCCTGACATTTGGCCAGCGATCTGCCATCAGTGACAACCTCGAATTGCGGATGGGATCCAACACCCTTCAATTGATTGAGCGGAGTCGGCTCACTTCGGCGTTTGGAACCATTCGGGAGTTTGGTGCATTTGCCGAAGGGCGCGTTCGTTCCGGTGCAAACGGCTGGATCAAGTTGGCCGGATCGGTCGTCACAGGCGATGGAGCCGCCGAATGGGTCCAAAACCATGGTGGATTGAAGTATGAGGGGCGCGTATTGTGGCTTCCGCTGGGGCTCTTCCGGTCGTTTGGAGAATTTCGCCAGGTGGACATTGTCCGGGAAGTACAGCCCAAAATCCTCTTGGGTGCATACGGTAGCCTCAATCAAGGAATGAGCAGTCGACGCGGGCGAACGAGTGGTGACATCATATACCTCGATGCCAACTTCAATGAAGCCCTGCCCAATTACTGGAAAATTGGAGCCGACTTACTTTTCAAATTCAAAGGATTCACACTCTTGGGCGAATATGTCATGACGGATGCCCGAGTGCCGGAGGATGAAATCGTCCAGCGCGTTCGAAACGATGGCTCCACCTCCAACACTTTCGAAGGCGGCGTGGACGCCTACGTGCGGGGTCGCATGATGCTGGGGTCAGCCTTCAACATTCAAGCGGGCTACTGCTTCACCAATTTGTGGTCCGTTGATTTCCGATACACACGCATCAATGCGGATGAAAATTCATTCCTAAACAATCCAACCTTTTATGCGCGCAGCGCATACCAGGACATTGGCATATCCAAGTACTTCGGTCGCGACTATGGGGCGAAAGTTCAATTTGGCGTGATGCGCACCGATGCTGACCCTTCCGCCATTTCGACAGCGCGCAGCAGTTTTGGAGGGAGTGAATGGACCTTCCGTCTGATGACCCAATTTGCCATTTGATTTCTGACTCGATGACGTTTCGAATGGTCATAATCGCATGGATGGGAATTTTCTTCTCGGTGTCAACAGCACAGGGTCAGGACCCGCGTTCCATTCGTGAACGGTATTACCCCACTCCTGACACGGTATTTACAACGCCGGCATTTGAGACCAAACGAGATTTCACCAACGCCGAGCGCATGCAGGCGTTTTTGGATCGCGAAGCATCGATTGCGCAGGGCTGGCAGCGAGACACGATTGGTTACTCAGCCAAAGGAATTCCCATTCTTGCTTTGCAACGCGGTGGAGAACGCGCGGACAACCCGATACGGGTTTTGTTTGTGGGTGGCATTCACGGCAACGAACCTGCGGGTGTCGAAGGATTGTTAGCGGTGATGCAGCAAACGGGAACAGGCGGTAAATGGGCGGATTTATTGGAAAATACGGTGCTTCGCATTGTACCAATGGTCAACCCCGATGGCGTCAACCGCATGAACCGATATGCCGCGAATGGCCGAGACTTGAACCGGGATCAGTCCAAGCTAGAAAACACGGAAATGGTTTCGCTCAAACGCGACTTCCATGCCTTCGACGCGGACGTTGTAGTGGACTTTCATGAGTACCGGCCATACCGGGCAGATTATGTGGATATGGGGGAGTTTGGAGTCACTTGTCCCTTCGATGTTATGTTCATGTACTCCGGATATTTGAATGTGCCCGAAGCCATTCGGACCGCGAATGAATCGTTGTTGATTGATCCCGCGCGCGCAGC
This sequence comes from uncultured Flavobacteriales bacterium, assembly GCA_963991335.1. Classification (GTDB taxonomy): domain Bacteria; phylum Bacteroidota; class Bacteroidia; order Flavobacteriales_D; family Sanyastnellaceae; genus UA16. The sequence continues at coordinate 40 of CAXDQP010000223.1, read as the reverse complement.
CATGGAAAGGGCTGGACGGCAGTATGCAAATTATTTCCGT
>CAXDQP010000222.1:0-3860 GCA_963991335.1 uncultured Flavobacteriales bacterium | reverse complement strand
CGCAAGTGGACGAAGAAGGATGGAGAATGGAGTCCATTAGCAGAGGTACCCCGAAGCTGTTTACGAAATAGTTCGGTCTGCAATATCCCTGTCAAGAGGAATGCCTCAGGACCACGTCATTGGATCGAATATTGATCCATCCCATTTGGGGCAATGCCATCGTCGCCTTGGTGTTTTTCGGGATTTTCCAGGCGGTGTACGCTTGGTCATCTGCTCCCATGGAAGCCGTGGATAACGCCTTTGGTTGGCTCATTCAACAAGCCGATGGAGCCCTTCCTGATCGCTGGTGGATAAGCTTATTGCTGGATGGCTTATTGAGTGGCATCGCAGGCATTGTGGTCTTCGTTCCACAAATCATGATCTTGTTTGGACTGACCAGCGCGATGGAAGCAACCGGGTACATGGCGCGCGTGGGGTTCCTGGGGGATCGCTTGCTCCAATACCTCGGGCTCAGCGGACGATCCGTGGTCCCCTTGGTCGGCGGATTGGCATGCGCCGTACCTGCAATCATGGCGGCTCGATCCATTCAAAGCCAGCGCGAACGGTTAATCACCATCTTGGTGACACCACTCATGACCTGCTCCGCTCGCCTGCCCGTCTATGCCTTTCTCATCGGATTCATTGTGCCGAATGAGCATATTTGGGGAGGAATCTTCAATCAGCAAGGCCTCTTCCTTTTTGCCCTGTACTTCATCAGTACACTCTCAGCATTGGGACTCGCCTGGCTCTTGCACCGTGGACTCCCCACCAAGGCTGAAAACCAATTCACCATGGAGTGGCCGGCTTATCGTTGGCCAAAATTGCGTGAGGTAGTTACGGAAATGTTCACCAAAGGATGGGACTTTGTTGCCAATGCAGGCCAAGTCATTTTAATCATCTCCCTCGTCATTTGGGGCCTGAGCCAATTTGGGCCATCCGGTGAGATGGCGAATGTTGAACAGCAGTATGCCAAATATGAATCAAGCGCATCCATCGAAATGGAAAAAGAAGCGGCACTGATGCAAGCTTCATGGTTGGGAAAAGTAGGGCAATGGATTGAACCGGTGGTGCGACCGCTTGGATACGATGGCCGAATGGGCATCGCCATACTCAGTTCGTTCGCTGCACGGGAGGTGTTTGTCGGAACCATGTCCACGCTTTTCCCCGATTCATCCAATGAATCAGGCAGCATATTGGGGCTGCAGCGACGCCTGACCCAGGAAATTCACCCGGCAACCGGACGTCCCCTGATCAACCGAGCTTCTGCAGCATCCCTCATTGTTTTCTACATGTACGCCATGCAATGCATGAGCACCGTGGTCATCGTGCGGAAAGAATTGGACAGTTGGCCCTGGGCAATTGCGCAGGCACTTGGGTTTTCGTTGTTTGCCTATGGATTGGCGTTGCTGGTGTTTCAGCTCTTGGCAGCGTAAGGCGATTTCAAACGGCCGCGGCAACCAACTCATCCGCACCAATGTTGCGGGCGTTCACGACGGCAATCGGAACCATCCAAAGCAAGGCTGCCGCCTGCTTTCTCAAAGCCACCTTTCGACCACCTGAAAAGATCGCCATGGGACCGTTTCCGGGCGAAACATGCGCCACCGTCACTTCTTCGCCGGGACAGCATCCCATTTCCACCAACGCCATCGCCGCCTCCGGACAATCTACATGTCCGATGACACCGGTTTCGGTGGGTTTCATTTCAGAAAGACGCTTGGAAATCATACCCCAAAAATAAGAGCCACTATCTTGCAAGCGCATCCCATTTTTATGGTATTTAGAATGAATTTAAATAACGGCCTCATGTTCAAACTCTTCGGATTCATCATCTGCTTTGGCCTCAGCGCCAGCGTCTTAGGACAATCGTTGATCTTCACCCCTGAAAATGAGCCCGCAGAAGTTGCGGCCAGCTCGTTCGGAAACAAGGCCATTCGCATGGTGATCAATGCCGCAGATGAGCCCGTTTTGGCATTCGGATCCAACGGTCATTTGTATGTCAGTGCATGGGACAATGCCTCCGCGGCTTTCGGTGAACCGGTGGAAATCGATTCCGATGCCAATGTATTCATGTCGGATGCGGAAGGGCCTCGCATGGCCAGTCAAGGAGATTTCTTGGTCCTCACTTATCAAATTTCAGGGGAATGGGCGAACGGCGCCCGAAGCGTTCACTCGACGGATGGCGGACTCACTTGGAGCGCTCCTGTGGCCATGGTGAGCGGGGCAGACGTGGATCACTTCATGCCTTGTGTCGCCATCGACAACAACGGCAATCCCTTTGCAGGTGTCAAAGTCGGCAACAATTCAGCCAGTATTTTCGAAGGAATCCTTCGTTCCGAGGATGGTGGCAGCACTTGGTTGCCTGCAGCAAACGCCAGTGCCAATGCGGCGGGCGAAGCGGTGTGCGAATGCTGCCCTTCACAACCGTTTTGGACCGCGGGTCGCTATTACGACCTGGTCCGCAATAACAACGAAAACATCCGTGACTTTTGGCTGATGAGTTCCGCCGATGGGGAGAATTGGAATGCGGCATTGGATGTTGATCCATTGGATTGGGAAGTGAATTCATGTCCGGAAAGTGGCGCGGCATTCGCCGGTCCCGTGGGGGAAACAGAATACCTCACGGCCTTTATGTCTGCGGGTGGTCCTTCAGGTCAATCGCGGGTTTACGTGAGCAGCATTGATTTGGAAGCGAATGGCGGTGCGGGGGAATGGCTTTCCACCGAACCCATCACGGTGAGTCAATTTGATAACGCCACCCAAAACACGCCCGTACTCGGTCAATGGCATGGAGCTGACGGCACGTCAATCGTCGCCTTGGCATGGGAACAAAATGCGGGTGGTTACGATGTCCAACTGGCACTGAGCGCGGGGGCGGATTGGTCGCTCACCGATGTTGCGCAAAACCTCACCTCCGAATGGTCCGGTCAACACCGCAAACCCGCCTTGGCTTTTTCAACCGATGCCAATGGGGAACCAATGCTGCATCTCGCCTGGCAGCACAGTTCTTCCGGAACCGTGCACTACTTCAAGGGCGGAATTCAATCGCCCTCGGGCACCCTTTGTTTGGCCCGTCCAGAACCAGAAATCATGTCGGACCTCAGCGGCATCACCGTCCAAATCGGCAGCGAGTGGGAAGGCAGCGTGTATGGCCTTTGGACCGCAGATGGTCGCATGTTGCAATCCGGCTCCTTGACAAACACCGGTGCAGGCGGTGGTTATGGAAACATCCACTTTCCAGCACAGCATTTGCCCGCACATGTGATTTTCAGCCTGGAGCGTGCCGATGGCACACGTTGGGCGCAGCAAATCATCCGGCAACACTGATCAACTCCAGAACAATCCGTACAGTGCCGTTAAGACGATCATGACGGCAAAAGCACCGATGTTGAAAACCGGTCCTGTGCTGAAGGTCTTTTTGGAAATCGTGATGCCCTTCGCATCATCGTTGCCGCTGTTTTCGCTCCAACTTACGGCTGCAATCACCGCCATGGTCAACAAGGTGGTGTAGCCCATTTGGTCGAGAAAAGGCAAGTCGAGGAAGAGCCCGCTATCCGACCACCCCTTCGGCGCCACCTTGAAATACATGGCAATGGGAATGGAAGCGAGTGCTCCGACAATGGCACCGCGGTTGGTGGCTTTTTTCCAAAATAAACCGAGCAAGAAAACCGCCAAAATCCCCGGGCTCACCACGCCAGTATATTCCTGTATAAATTGAAAGGCTTGGTCAATTCCGCCCAGCAGTGGCGCCATGATACAGGCAATGGCCAACGCGACAAGGGCCGAAATTCGGCCGGTATTCACCATGGCCCGATCTCCCGCGTTGGGGTTGATGCTGTCTCTTCTACACATCTCCGAGCCCACGAGACCAGAGAGGATCTCGT
>CAXDQP010000221.1:0-3894 GCA_963991335.1 uncultured Flavobacteriales bacterium | reverse complement strand
GAAAATTGGTCATTCCGGAAAATGTGCCGGAGATGAACATCGGTTAGCGGTCGTTTACCCCAATTTCGCCACTGCCGCTTCCAGGCGGTTCAAGGTTTGAATTTTCCCTAAGAATTCAGCAAAATCAAACATCGAGGGCCCGCCTCCTGTGCCTGTTAGGGCGATACGAAAGGGCAACAAAACAGCACCGAAGCCGAGTTCGTGCGTGGCCAAAAACTGTTTGAATTGGGTTTCGATGTTTTCAGATTCAAAAGGTTCAATTCCTGCCAGAACATCTTTTAGATTCCGCAGATACCCCGCAGTTTCGGGCTTCCATTTTTTGCGGATGAGCTTTTCATCAAAACGATCCGGAGCAGCAAAAATGTAGCTGTGCGCGCCGATTTCATGCAGAAATTGCACCCTTTCCAGCATCATGTTCAATACCTGCTGGCATTTGGCGTCTGACCACCCCTGCATGGCTTCGACATTGAGTTCTTTCAACGGCTCAACCCATCTGCTGGAATCGCCTGAACGGAGGTATTGTTCATTGAACCAGACGGCTTTGTCCGGGTTGAATCGTGCTCCTGATTTCGTTACATTTTTCATGGAAAAAGCTTCCACCGCTTCCTCCAATGTGAACAGTTCACGTTCATCTCCACTGCTCCAACCCAAGAGCAAGAGCATGTTCAAGAACGCTTCGGACAAGTATCCGTTTTCTTGGTACCCTTTGGAGGTTTGGCCAGATTTGGGGTCGGTCCAAGCCAAAGGAAAAATCGGGAACCCACCTTTGTCGCCATCCCGCTTGCTCAACTTTCCGTTGCCGGTGGGCTTGAGGATCTAAGGCAAATGGGCAATCGCAGGGGGGTTCCAACCGAACGCTTCGTAAAGCAAAACGTGCAGCGGAGCGCTAGGCAACCATTCTTCTCCGCGTATGACGTGGCTAATTTCCATGTGGTGATCATCAACCACATTGGCCAAATGGTAGGTAGGAAGGCCGTCGGCTTTCATGAGCACTTTGTCGTCCAAAACACTTGATGAAACGCGAATCTCGCCCCGTATTTCGTCCGAAACCTTCACCTCACGTCCCGACTCAGGCATTTTGAATCGAACCGTGAAGGGATGGCCTTCTGATTCAAGCTGAGCCACTTCCGCGGCACTGAGGGCGAGTGAATTGCGCATCGACAGGCGCGTCTTGGCATCGTATTGCCAGACGTCCCCATTGGCTTCGGCTTCGGTTCGCTTTGCAGCGATTTCTTCCGCCGTGTCGAACGCCTTGTAGGCATGCCCTTTGGCCATCAATTGGTTCAGTTCCTTCAAGTACAATTCGCTGCGTTCCGATTGGGGATACGGGCCGTGGTTTCCTCCGGCCTGGGTTCCTTCATCGGGCTCGAATCCGCACCACTTCAAAGATTCTTCAATGTAGGCTTCGGCTCCCTCTACAAAGCGGGCCTGATCGGTGTCCTCAACGCGCAAGATGAACGTGCCATTGTGCTTCTTGGCATAGAGATAATTGAACAGGGCGGTTCGGACTCCACCCATGTGCAATGGGCCAGTAGGACTCGGGGCAAAACGAACGCGAACAGATGCTGACATAAGGGGGCAATTTCAGCCGCAAAGATAGGTTGCCAAGGACTGCAGAAGAAAAGGATGTGCAATTGCAAATTGCAGGTGCCCGTCGCTGAACGAAGCCGTATCGGATACGACTAGCCCAAGGCAACGGGTGCAAGTTTGTCCCAGAAACAAAAACAAATGAATGCATTGAGAAACAAGGTCCAATTGATTGGGCGACTCGGGAAGAATCCCGATTTGATGAGCTTCGATGAAGGCAAAGTGAAGTGCACTTTTCCAGTGGCGACCAATGAGGTTTTCCGCAATGGTGATGGTGAACGTGTGGAGCGCACCCAGTGGCATGACGTTGTCACATGGGGTGCTCTTGCGGAAATCGCAGGTCAATACCTGCAAAAAGGCGCTGAAATTGCCATCGAAGGCCGATTGGCTTATCGGACTTATGAAGACGCTGACGGGCATACGCGTTACGTAACTGAGGTTGTGGCGGGTGAGATGCTGATGCTCGATCGACGTCCTGAGAAGGAAGAATAAGCGATTGGTTCAGGGGGCGAGAATTCAAAAACTCGCCCCCAATCCTTCGATTGATTCCCGTGAATCCGTTCTTCCGGCATCTTGCGTTGGTACGGCGTCGTTCAGGCGTTAACTTTGAGGTACGAACCAGAATGCAATGAGCAACAACGGATTATTGAAATCGTCTCTGGCCAAGAAGTACCTGATGGCGCTGACGGGTCTTTTTTTATGCAACTTTCTTGTTGGGCACCTTGCTGGAAACCTCCAATTGTTCATTCAAGGAGCTGAGGGCCAACAAGCGTTCAATGAATATGCGGAGTTCATGACCACCTTCCCCCTGGTCAAACTGTTGAGTTATCTCACTTACGCATGTGTTCTTTTTCACATCGTTGATGGCATTGTGCTGACCACTCGTAACCGAAAGTCGCGGCCTGTTGGTTATGTTAAGGAAAGAGGCTCGGCAAATGCGAGTTGGGCCAGCCGGAATATGGGGGTTCTGGGCACCATCATTGCTGTTTTCCTCGTGAGCCATATGCAGACATTCTGGTATAAGATGCATTTTGGAGAAATGCCGATGCATGATGGGTTGAAAGACCTGCACACGGTGGTGTTGGCTTTTTTCTCGCCTGAAAACTCATTGGGAATTGTCGCTGTCCTCGGATACGTCTTGGCGCAGATGGCACTGGCGTTTCATCTCGTGCATGGATTTCAAAGCGGTTTCCAGTCGTTGGGATTGCGCCATCCGAAATATACCCCTGCCATTGAAAAAACAGGATACTTGTTCGGGATTGGCGTGCCGTTGCTCTTCGCAATTATTCCTGTATTCCTCTACATCACCCAGCTTTAATTGACGATTGAGATGCTAGATTCTAAGATACCCGAAGGACCACTTGCGGAAAAGTGGACATCGCATAAAAACAACATTAACCTCGTCAACCCGGCCAACAAACGACTCATCGATGTCATTGTGGTGGGAACCGGGCTAGCCGGTAGCTCAGCAGCGGCGTCATTGGCTGAAATGGGCTACAACGTCAAGGCATTTTGTTTCCAAGATTCCCCTCGTCGAGCGCATTCCATTGCCGCGCAAGGAGGCATCAACGCGGCCAAGAATTACCAGAACGATGGAGACTCGGTGCACCGTCTTTTTTATGATACCATCAAGGGCGGAGATTACCGCAGTCGTGAAGGAAATGTGCATCGTTTGGCGGAGGTTTCAACCAGTATCATTGATCAGTGCGTTGCGCAGGGTGTGCCTTTCGCTCGCGAGTATGGGGGGTTGTTGGACAACCGAAGTTTTGGAGGGGTTCAAGTTTCTCGAACATTTTACGCCAAGGGTCAAACGGGCCAGCAATTGCTGCTCGGGGCTTATTCTGCCTTGAGCCGGCAGATTTCCAAAGGCAAGGTTGAAATGTTTACACGTCATGAGATGATGGACGTGGTCATGGTCGACGGGAAATGCAGAGGAATCATAGCCCGAAACTTGATTACGGGAGAGCTAGAGCGCCACGCAGCGCATGCTGTCGTGCTGGCTTCTGGTGGGTATGGCAATGTTTTCTTTTTGAGCACGAATGCCATGGGCTCCAACGTTTCAGCATCCTGGAAGGCGCATAAGAAAGGTGCGTTTATGGCGAACCCGTGCTTCACGCAGATTCACCCAACCTGCATCCCTGTTTCAGGAGAGCACCAATCGAAGCTGACCCTCATGTCCGAGTCATTGCGAAATGACGGTCGCATTTGGGTTCCAGCGAAAAAAGAAGACGCTGAAGCGATCCGGAAAGGAACGATGCAGGCCATTGAAATTGCAGAGGAAGACCGGGAGTATTATCTCGAACGCCG
>CAXDQP010000220.1:0-3897 GCA_963991335.1 uncultured Flavobacteriales bacterium | reverse complement strand
ATTGTTGGGTATTTCTGGCTCTACAAGTACAATATTGAATCCCATTTATCCCGTTTATTTCTCGTTAGACATTTTCGTCTTTGCGAATGGCAGCGCAGCAGATGTGATCCAACATTGCTCGTATCAAAAGAACGCAAATATTGCAGGCAGAACAAACCGACGGGCTTCAAAACTTTTCACATTCGCCGTCTATTCTCCACCTATGTAACAAAAGGCACGAAAAATATTCAATTGGATTTATATATTAACAGCATAATCCGAACCTCCTCTTCCCGAACACCCCGGGACTTCAATAATTGATGATCAATCTCCCCCTAATGAAACATCTTACCCTCCTTTTTTTCATGTTTTTCGCTGGGCAAATTGCCAGCGCTCAATCCACTGTCGGTGAATTCATCGCAAACGCAGCAAACGCGAATCACCTCGAGGCCATCGTCTCCAACTTTGGCTTGAGCGATTTAGTGCAAGACGCAACAGAAGTAACTGTTTTCGTGCCATCGGATGACGCGGTGGAAACTTATGCGTCTTCCCTGGGTTTCGAAATCGGAGACTTTCTCATTTCTGATGAAGCCGAAAAGATGGTCAAGTACCATGTCCTATTGGACCAAACTTTTCTTTATGCCGGCATTGCTGATGAGGTCGAAGTGTTCACCGCTGCTGGAACAAGCATGACATGCACCAATCAAAATGGCATCGCCAGTGCCAATGATGTGAATGTGACCACTGCGGATGTAGAGTTGAACAATGGTGCAGTGCATCTGATTCAAGAAGTCATTGAACCGAATATGAGTGTGTACGATTGGATTGACTCGAGTTCCAATCACAACTATGTCAAAATTGCAATCGATAATGCGGGTCTGGCAGAAGCGATGCAAGCGATCACAACCATGACTTTATTCGCACCAACTGACGCCGCATTCCTCGATTTCGCTGATGCCAATGGGATTACGATTTATGACATCCTTCTCAGCCCAGATCTAAGTTCGATCTTGATGACTCATCTGATCGATGAATCGCTCATGTACGCGTCGGATTTGCTCGAATTTGGCCCCGCCACCGCAGCATCTGGTGAAAACATCTTCGTCTGGGTGGATGCCTCCGAAACTGCTGTAGTCAATGGCGCGCCCATTGCCGAAGCAGATGTGTTAACCCACAATGGCCTGGTTCATTCCATCCATGGAATCATTCAACCCGTGAGCTTGCTGTCAGACATTCTTCAAGAACAAGGCTTGACCATTCTGGATACATTGCTCACTGAGGTTGGTCTGAATCCATCGATCAATTTCGATGCCTTTCAATACACCCTTTTCGCTCCGACCAATTCGGCAATCCTCGACTTTCTGGCGGAGACTGAAAATACATTGGAGACCATCCTAGCAGACCCTGAAGGGCTGATGGAAGGGCTGATGTATCATTTGACCGAAGGAATCACCTATGCCGAACAACTGACCGATGGGATGGAAATTCTCATGGAATCAGGACCAATGGACTACGCCACCATTTCATTCGAAGGCGACAGTGTCTACATCAACGAATCCCTCGTTCTTGCCACCGATTTCACAACCCTCAATGGCGTTGTGCATGTCATCGACCGAGTGCTGGAGCAGCCTGAATCCGGATGCATGGACGAAATGTCTTGCAATTACAATGATTATGCTGTCATTGACGACGGTTCATGCTACAACATTGAGGCAATCCTCACCCTCACAGCCAACGTGTGCGTCGATGGATCAGACGGGGCAATTGCCGTGGATTCCGTGCTGTATGCGCAAACCTCCGATTTGACTTTCAGTCTTTTCGATGAGGCCGGAGTAGAAATTTCCGCCAATGAAACCGGTCTTTTTGATGGCCTGTCCTCTGGAGACTACATCCTCGGAGTCCAAGACGGAGATGAGTGCGGTGATGCTTTCTTGGTGACCGTAACCGAGCCGGATGCCGACCCTTTGGAATTGGATGTGACTTCCACCCAAAACGAGGATGGAACCATCCAAGGGACAACGACGATTACCGGCGGTGTACCACCTTATGATGTGGCATGGTTAGATGCGTCAACTGAAGAAGTTGTGGACGCCACGAACCTCGAGAATGGCACGTATCTGATCGTTGTGACGGATGAATCCGGTTGCAGCATTTCACAAGAAATCACCATTGATTACAGCTCATCGGTTGCGCCAATGCTCCTCCCCGCATTCCGCATTTATCCGAATCCTACCAATGGCACGTTCCGGCTTGAAACGGCTCAAAACGGTCCCGTTCAATTCAATGTCTTTGCCATCAATGGAACAAAGGTTCTGGAGTGGAGCGGTGCAAGCGCGGCTTCCACGGCTTTTGACCTGAGTTCATTTCCAAATGGCATGTACACCGTTCAGGTAATTCAAAAAAACACCGTCACCCAACAATCACTTTTGAAAGTCAAATAATCCCGCAGTCATGGCCATGATATTTGGACGACTGCATCCATTTGATTATATCGCATCAAACACCTATATTTTCGGGGAGTAAAGTCAGATTTAAACCTACTGAATAATCCACACGACCATCGACCTCTAACTGATGACTATTCCAAACGCAAATACGCTGAATATTGCAAACGTTGACCTCAAGTTAGCATTCGGTCCGGATTTGACGAAGGAAATCTTGCGCAGTGGCCGATTGATGTCCTTTGATCGCGACACAATTGTTTTCCGTGAGGGCGAGCAATTGAATTGGGCCCTTATTTTGGTGGAAGGCAGTGTACAACTGTATCACAAGAACTTTGAACGAGACCGAGAATTGATGCTCTACGAGGTTACACCTCACGAGCCTTCAAAACTCTCATGCGTCACCTTTTACAATGACGAAGCAAAGGTTAGCATGTGCGCAGTTGCAAAGAGAGGGACGACTTTGCTTTACATCCCAACGGATATCATGGCAAACTGGGCGGAAACGAGCTTGGAATGGAACCAAATGGTCATTCGGTCGTTTCGAGCGATTTTTGATGCCTTGGTTTGCACGTTAAAAAGCACAGGAACCTCTTCGCTGGATGAGCGAATCAAATTCTTCCTTACCTGCCGCGCAGATGCACAAAAGTCGGATTTCATCCATATGACACACGAGCAGATTGCCAATTCTGTTGGCACTTCGCGCGTGGTGGTCTCTCGGATTTTGAAAGAACTGGAAGCAAAGGGTGATATCCGACTGTCTCGGGGCCAAATTGAATTGCTGCATCACGAAAGCAACGAAAAGCCTTTGATTGAGAATTGAATGCAGAGGGCTAAAGGCGGTCCGTTCTGGTCGAACTAACGAAATGGCGCATCAAACAAAGTTGAACGAATCCTGAAACTTTTCATTATGAAAACCTCATTGACTTTAACCATCCTCGGAGCTTACAACACCTTAATGGGCCTGATGATGCTTTTTGCACCCGGAACAATGGCCATGCAAATGGTGGGTGAAACCCGAGCAACTGCGACACCAGAATTGCTCGAAATGGCGACCATGTTTCACTATGGACTTTCCCCTGCCCTTCTCATGGTGGGTCTAACCCTGATCATGATTCGATCTTGTGCTTTGGAGACTGCAAAAAATGCACTCATCGCTTACATCATTGGCACGGGGGTTCTGCTCACCTTGTTCTTTACTGTATTCACCAACGCCTCAGTCATGGACTTTAGCGCAGAAATGGCGGCTCCTGACATTCTTGCTTTTGCACTCGCATTATTCGGATTGGTGAAGGCGAAATAAATCCATCACCTTTATAAGAAAGACCGCTCCTGGAGCGGTCTTTTTTTTGCGCTTAAATGAGGGCCTGATGCAAAACTCCTTCGCACCAGCCCAGGCTGTAATAAACTGAATACCCTCTAAGCTGTTATTCATACCGTAGCAAGCAACATATTCGTGCCCGACGGTCACATCAAG
>CAXDQP010000219.1:0-3946 GCA_963991335.1 uncultured Flavobacteriales bacterium | reverse complement strand
GTTGGAACACAGAATCAAAAAAATGTTGGCCAATGACTTGGGATGAATGTGGTAAATTCGCGTCCATGCAAGAAAGAAGATGTCACGTTGGGCTCATGCTCACGATTGCGCTAATGTGCCCTGTATTATGTTGGTCGCAAGCATCGGTGAAGGGGTTCATCCGGAGCAAAGATTCAGGTGAGCCGGTGATGTTTGCGAGTGTGGCATTGGAGGGGTCTTCCCGCGGTGTGATGACGGACATTGAAGGGTTTTACAGTCTTACCCGGGTTCCTGCAGGAAAGTATACGTTGGTGATTTCGAGCATGGAATTCGAAGGTGTTTCGGAAGCTATTGAAGTACGTGACGGCAAAATCATGACCCGAAATTACTTTCTTGAAAGCCAAGTGATTCAGCTCGGCAGCGCTGAGATCAATGCAGACCGTCAAGAGCAGACCACCAAGGTCAATATGTCCATAGAGACCATTCGACCTTCCGATTTGAAGAAAATACCCAGCTTCGGAGGGTCTCCCGACCTGGTGCAGGCGTTGCAAGTGCTCCCGGGATTCATCAGTACGGGTGACCAAGGAGGTCAGTTGTACATCCGGGGTGGTTCGCCCATTCAGAACAAGGTTTTACTCGATGGAATGATCATTTACAATGCTTTCCACAGCATCGGATTGTTCAGTGTTTTCGATTCTGATGTCATCGCCAATGCCGATGTCTACACTGGCGGATTCAGTGCCAAATTCGGCGGTCGAATTTCCTCAATCATGGACATCAAGACACGCGATGGAAACAAGAAGAAAATACAAGGCCGGGCAGGAGTGAGTCCGTTTGGAGCCAAATTAACTTTGGAAGGCCCGTTGAAAAAATTAGGAACAGGCGGCGGTGGCATCTCGTACATCCTCTCGTTGAAGCACAGTTACCTCGAGCAAACCTCCAAGGTGCTCTACGACTATGTCAATGAAGATGGCCGAGGTTTGCCTTTCAATTTTACGGATGCCTACGGGAAAGTTTCTTTTGGCAGTGGCAATGGCTCGAAGCTGAGCCTATTTGGATTCAATTTCAGCGATCGCGTGAACTACCAAGCCCTGTCTGATTTGAGATGGACGAATGCGGGCGCCGGTGGTAACTTCACGGTGGTGCCTGCAGGTTCCGCCATTCTGATGAATGGGCACTTTGCTGCGAGCAACTATGAGATTCGCTTGCAGGAAGAGGAGTTGGAGGATCGATTCAGTAGTGTCAATGGCTTTAATTTCGGTTTGGATTTTAAGTATATGCTAGGGGAGAATGCCGTTGAATATGGTTTGGAAGTCGTCGGAATGGAAACCGATTTTCAAACGTTCAACTCCATCGGCGTTCAGGTCGGACAGAAGGAGAACACCACAGAGTTTGCGGGTTACTTGGATTACCGCATCAACAATGGCGATTGGATCATCAACCCGAGCATGCGCATGCAGTACTACAGCTCCATTGCGCGCTTCCGTCCTGAGCCTCGGATTGGAATCAAATACAAAGCGAGTGAACGGCTCCGATTGAAGTTGGCAGCCGGCCTCTATTCACAAAATGTCATCAGCTCCAATTCGGATCGGGATGTCGTGAACCGTTTTTATGGTTTTCTCGCGTGACCCGAGAATTTGCAGCGAAACCTACTCACTCCTTCGTGTGAAGTGCAAGAGGTGAATCACTCGCTGCAAACCGCACAGCATGTGATATCTGGTTTTGAATTTGATTTGACTGAGCGGTTCAATCTCAATGTCGAGGGATACTTGAAAAACTTCACCCAGCTGACCAATGCGAATCGCAACAAACTTTTTGAAGACAATGCGGACAACGCGGATGTGCCGGAGGTGCTTCGGAAAGATTTCATCGTGGAAACCGGCATTGCTTATGGTGCAGATGTCGTTTTAAAATACGAGGATCGATCCACTTATATGTGGCTGGTTTATGGCTATGGCAATGTGGATCGTTGGGATGGGTTCCGCTGGTATGATCCGGTGTTTGATCGTCGTCATAATGTCAATCTGGTCGTTTCACAGGGGTTAGGAAAGGACAAGGCGTGGGAAGTTAGCGCCCGCTGGAATTTGGGTTCTGGCCTGCCTTTTACGCAAACGCAAGGATTCTTTCAGCCGCCCAATGTAGTGGATGGAATTGCAACCGACTACGTCGTTGCGAACAGTGAAGAGTTAGGCATTCAGTTTGCCGGCCTCAATGAGGGGCGATTGCCGGCCTATCACCGTTTGGATTTGAGCATCCGAAGGGAATTTGAATGGGAGAACCATACCCTTGAGTGCTCTGCCGGTGCCACCAATGTTTACAGCCGGGACAATGTGTTTTATGTCAACCGGGTCACAGGTGATCGGGTAGATCAATTGCCATTCCTGCCTTCCATCAGCCTTGATTGGAGGTTCTAAATGGACCTAGTCCGCTTGCTGAGAATGGTGGTCGGCGATTAGCGCCGCAGCATTTTCTTTTGCGGCGTCACTGACAGAAGACCCGCTGAGCATTGAGGCGATCTCCATGACTCGGACATCATCTTTCAAGGCTTCTACGAGCGTATGTGTCGTCTCTTTTGTTTCCTTCTTGACGACTTTCAAATGCTGGGTTGCGATGGCGGCTACCTGAGGCAAGTGTGTAACAGCGATGACTTGTTGGTGTTGCGACATTCGCTTCATCATCTGCGCCATTTTACTGGCCACGTTTCCGCTGACCCCCGTGTCGATTTCATCCAAGATGATCGTCGGAATGCTCACCGCATCATGGCCTACGGCCTTGAAGGCGAGCATCAAGCGGCTTTTTTCGCCACCAGATGCAATCTTTTGCAAGGGGAGGGGGGCGATTCCAGGATTGCTCGAAAAGCGCATTTCAATGGCCTCAATGCCCATGGGGTCGGGCTGGTCAGCAAGCGAGAATTCGAACATGAGCTTCGCGTGGGGCATGTGCATGGTTTGCAACGTGTCTTCTATTTGAACGGCGAGTTCGGTAGCGGTGGCTTCTCGACTCGACATCAGAGCTTGTCCTTGAAGGAGTAAGCGCTGTTTGGCCTGTTTCTCGCCCTCTACAGCTGCCTCGTAATCCTGCTGGACGGAAGAAGCTTTGTCGAGGCGGGACCTCATGCCTTCTTCCAGTTGCATCAAGGCCTGCGCATCATTGGCGTTGTGCTTATGCAGTATTTTCTGAAGGTCATCGAACCACCCCATTAGAACATGCAGTCGTTGTGGGTTTTCTTCCACGGATTCCGCCTGATGTTCTAGCTCTTGAGAAAGATCACCCAACTCAATGCCGAGGGCTTCCATTCGTTGATGAAGTGCCATGTATTGTGAAGTGCGTTGGGTGGTCGCAGCGACGCGTTTTCGCGCTTCTTGGAATCGATCAATGGCGGAATTTCCCTGGCTTTCATCGGTCAAGGCCGCCCATGCCGTTTGCAGGTCTTGTCGGAGTTCTGCGCTGTGCTCGAGCGCGTTTCGTTCTTCCTCAAGGCCATCCCAATCGCGTTCTTGAAGTTGCAATTCGCTCAACTCTTTCAGTTGATACTGGAGGTAATCCAAGTCTGTTTGAGGCTTGGCTTTTTCCAGCTCTAGGTCACGAAGCGTTTGCTTTGCCTGTTCATACTGCTTGTAAGCCTGTTCATAGGCAGTTATTAAGTCACTGTGATTGGCGCGTTCGTCAATCCAATGCAACTGATATGCTCGGGTCAAAAGGAGTCGTGTGTTGTCTTGGCCGTGAAGGTCTACCAGCTGTTCTCCAACCCAACGCAATTCTCCAGCTGTCACAGGGCTATCGTTGACAAAAGCCCGAGAACGTCCTTCGGCATTCAATTCCCGCCTCAAGATGATTTCTGGCCATGCTTCATATGAGTTGGATTTTAGCCATTCGGTTAGCGGTTTGGGGCATTGAAATGTGGCTTCAATAA
Source organism: uncultured Flavobacteriales bacterium (assembly GCA_963991335.1). GTDB lineage: Bacteria > Bacteroidota > Bacteroidia > Flavobacteriales_D > Sanyastnellaceae > UA16. The sequence goes on along the minus strand of CAXDQP010000219.1, from coordinate 54 downwards.
CACAGTTTTGCGTGCCCTGCCGAACAGCAGACGCGTCTGTGCGGTGACCGAGTA
>CAXDQP010000218.1:0-3964 GCA_963991335.1 uncultured Flavobacteriales bacterium | reverse complement strand
ATCCTCTACCCACGTCTTCAAAACACGCGCGGCCAGTCGACGCCCTATCGCGCGCTTGAGTCCTGTTTTGGTCACTTTCAACTCGTCAGCCAAGTTGAATATGTCCAAAATATCACGATCCGTTTCGAATCCGATGGCACGCAGCAGCGTTGTCACCGGTAATTTTTTCTTTCGATCGATGTATGCGTACATGACACTGTTGATGTCTGTCGCAAATTCAATCCAGGACCCTTTGAATGGTATAATTCGGGCACTGTAAAGTTTCGTTCCGTTGGCGTGGCGGCTTTGGCCGAAGAACACGCCTGGCGAGCGGTGCAGTTGGTTGACGATAACACGCTCAGCTCCATTCACTACGAACGACCCTTGTGGGGTCATGTAAGGAATTGTTCCGAGGTAAACGTCTTGCACGATGGTTTCAAAATCCTCGTGCTCAGGGTCTGTGCAGTACAGCTTCAGTTTTGCCTTCAGTGGAACACTGTACGTGAGTCCACGCTCGATGCATTCGTTGATCGAGTAACGTGGAGGATCCACGAAATAGTCCAAGAATTCCAGAACGAATTGATTCCGTGTGTCAGTGATCGGAAAATTCTCACTAAAAACCTTAAAGAGGCCTTCAGATTCTCTGTTTTCAGGGTTTGTCTCAAGTTGAAAAAACTCCTGGAACGATCGCAATTGGATGTCCAGAAAATCAGGTCGTGATAACGGCAGCTCCACTGAGGAGAAGCTAATCCGTTCCGTAGTATTTGGTTTCACCAGAGTCATGGTGGTATGAGTTCTAGAGTGGAAACAGGCGAGTTGGATGCAGGTTCAGACAAAAGCACAAAAAGTCCGGGTGGGGAACCTGCTTCCCCACCTGGACCTAAAAGGGTTAAAGTATGGGCTTACTTAAGCTCAACTTCTGCACCGGCTTCTTCAAGCTGCTTTTTGAGTGCTTCGGCTTCGTCCTTCGCAACTCCTTCCTTCACAGGACCTGGAGCATTGTCAACGATTTCCTTGGCTTCTTTCAAGCCAAGACCAGTGAGTTCTTTCACTGCCTTCACAACTGCAAGCTTAGCTCCACCGGGAGCAGTAAGGATTACATCAAATTCAGACTTCTCTTCAGCACCAGCGCCGTCTCCACCGGCCCCAGGGCCTGCGGCTACAGCAACTGCAGCTGCAGCTGGCTCAATGCCGTGTTCGTCTTTCAGGATTGTGGCGAGCTCGTTTACCTCCTTTACGGTGAGGTTTACAAGCTCTTCTGCCATTTTGTTCAAATCAGCCATGATTGTTGATTGAATGATTAATTTCTAGATTATTTAAAAAGTGTCAAGCACCTCGGGATTCCAAGGCTTTGACCAAACCGGATAGGGTATTGCCTCCTGATTGCAAGGCTCCCACAACGTTTTTCGCTGGGGACTGCAACAAAGCAACAATCTCACCAACGAGCTCTTCCTTCGATTTGATCGAGGTCAAAGCTTCTAATTGGTCAGCTCCTACATAACAGGCTTCTTCTACGTAAGCTGCTTTGAGGACTGGCATATCGTGTTTCTTATTGAACTCCTTGATCAAGCGAGCTGGCCCGTTGCCAATATCACCTGTCATCAAAGCTGTTTGTCCCACCATGGAACCATACAACTCCTCGAAGTTCTTTTCTTCAACACGCTCCATGGCTTTGCGAAGAAGGGTATTCTTCACAACACGCACGGTGATGTTGTTTTTGAAACTTTCACGGCGCAAAAGTGTGGTGGCCTCAGCGTCAAGCCCAGAGGCATCCGTGAGGTACAACACATTCTTCTCCTGCAATACCTGCGTCAATTCATCAATCAACTGGTCTTTTTCTTGTCGAGTCATGATTCGTTAGGTTAAGCAGTTACCGATTTCTGATCTACCAAGATTCCTGGGCCCATGGTTGAGCTCAATGAGATGCTCTCCATGTAAGCTCCTTTCGCAGAGGCTGGCTTCAAACGCATCAAGGTCGTTAAGACCTCTGCTGCATTCTCCTCCAACTTCTTAGCATCGAAAGAAACTTTTCCCACTGAAGCGTGAATGATTCCATATTTATCAACCTTGAAATCAATCTTTCCAGCCTTTACATCTTGTACAGCCTTGCCAACATCCATCGTAACGGTTCCGGATTTGGGGTTGGGCATAAGTCCTCGTGGACCGAGAACACGTCCCAACGCCCCCACCTTACCCATCACTTGCGGAGTGGTAATAATTACATCAATGTCGGTCCAGCCGCCCTTGATTTTGTCAATGTACTCGTCAAGTCCTACGAAATCAGCACCGGCATCCTTCGCATCCTGCTCTTTGTCAGGATTGCAAAGCACCAATACCTTGACCGACTTTCCCGTTCCGTGAGGAAGGGAAACCGTTCCACGAACCATTTGGTTCGCCTTTCGTGGGTCTACTCCGAGTCGCACAGCTAAATCCACTGTTGCGTCGAACTTTACGGTAGAGCATTCTTTCACCAAAGACGAAGCTTCCGTGAGTGAATACACTTTCTCTGGTTCAACCTTTCCAGCGATAGCTTTCTGGTTCTTTGTTAATTGTCCCATTTTGCGCAATTATTGACGTTAGAAGGGAGGAGTTCCGTCGACGCGAAGCCCCATGCTACGTGCAGTACCGGCTACCATTTTCATGGCAGATTCGACGGTAAAGCAGTTCAAATCGGGCATCTTGTCTTCTGCAATGGTGCGAACTTGGTCCCAAGTCACCTTTCCTTTCTTGATACGGTTGGGTTCAGGAGAACCGCCTTTTAATTTGGCGGCTTCCATCAACTGCACCGCGGCAGGAGGTGTCTTGATGACAAACTCGAATGATTTGTCACTGTAGACCGTGATCGTAACAGGGCAAACTTTGCCAGCCTTATCTTGGGTTCTGCCGTTGAATTGCTTGCAGAATTCCATGATGTTCACCCCTTTTGCACCGAGAGCCGGTCCAACAGGAGGTGCAGGGTTGGCAGCGCCACCTCTGATTTGCAGTTTAATGAGTCCAGCTACTTCTTTAGCCATTGGTCATTTATAATGAACAGTCCTTAACAAGCACAAATGGGAAGCATTTATGGACATTGCGATGAAGGCTGTCTGTTCCTGGTTTAAATCTCTTTTTCAACTTGTAAATAGCCCAACTCCACTGGTGTTTTACGCCCGAAGATTTTGACCATCACTTTTAATTTCTTCTTTTCTTCATTCACTTCTTCAATGCTGCCATTGAATCCATTGAATGGTCCATCCGTCACTTTGACCAACTCGCCCGCTTTGTACGGAATGTTGATGTCCTCCTCCGTATCAGCCATGTCGTCAATCACACCCAAAATTCGATTGATTTCATTCTGTCGGACCGCGAGGGGTTCTCCCCGCTTCTCGGCCCCCAAAAAACCAATCACTCCTGTCGTAGCTCTCACCACGTGTGGAACCTCACCCACCAAAGCTGCTTCCAAATAGATGTAGCCTGGAAATAGATTTCGCTCCTTACTCACTTTCTTTCCATTGCGGATCTGAAACACCTTCTCTACGGGGATCAAGATCTGACCTACGTAATCTTGAAGGCCCTCTGCCGCAATCTCAGCTTCGAGAACATCTTTGATCTTCTTCTCTTGGCCGCTGATTGCTCGGACGACGTACCACTTTTTTTCGATATCACTCATGACAGAAACCACGTGATTCGATTAAAGAACTTGGTAAATCAACCCGACCAAACCTCTCCAAACTGAGTCTGCTGCATTCACACCGAAAACCCAGTCCATAGCAAAAACAATCCCCGCTATGAGCAGAGAAGCCACAAACACAAGTACAGATGAACTTTGCAGCTCTTTTCCTGAAGGCCAAGTGACTTTGGTCACCAATTCTTGATAAGACTCCTTCAGATATTCAGCAATTTGAGACATCTCGTTTTTATTTTTTTGCACGGGCGGCAGGACTCGAACCTGCAACCAATGGTTTTGGAGACCACTACTCTACCAATTGAGCTACGCCCGTAGATG
>CAXDQP010000217.1:0-3979 GCA_963991335.1 uncultured Flavobacteriales bacterium | reverse complement strand
ATCATCGAGTCCTATGGTCGACAGGTTCACATTGACGTCCTCCCCACCAATGGTGAACCAACTGTCGTAAGCCGCATCTGGATCGACATCAAAAACAAATGGATTGATCTGATTCGCAAATGCGCCACCGAGTGAATTTTGATAGAACGAAGAGGTGGTCGTGATGCTCATTGGATTGCCTTGTTGAGCAAAAACAGCGGTGAGCTGATCATTCGGATTTGTGAAGTTGGCGTATACCCGGAAGGTTCTCATTCCTGCTTCCGGCTCATTGCTTGCAACCTGCTCAAAAGTCAACCCCGAGTAGCTTGGCTCTGGGTATTCACACGTTCCATCATCCAGCAACGCTCCTGGGTCATAATTCAATGCTTCAATATCCGTGCATCCATTGCCTGTTACCTCCGTCTGCGGGAAGGTCAATTCCAATCCAACGATTTCAACGGACTGATTATCAGTGTCCCGAATCTGGAGGTTATAAAGTACTTCCGTGGTGCCATCTGTAGTAACCTGCGCGAGCAACACCTTGCCATCAACGGGAATCGTCTGGGTCGATTGGCCAGGAATAACGAAAATGGACCCCCCTAAAAAGGTGTTGACGTTGAGTTCGCCTCCCGCTTCAAAAGTGGGGTAGAAAGCATCCATGCCTGCTGCATTCGTTCCATCGGGCTCTCCTGGAGCGGCACCCAAGGCGAGCCAGGTGTCATATTCCAAGGAAGGAAACGCTCCAAAGAATGCGGGATTAATTCCGCTCGCTAGAGGCGTACCAAATGGATCTTGGTAGAAGGAAGAGCTTGGCGTCATATGCCATGGTGAAGAATTCGTGCCGTATGCCGCAATCACCTCGATATCATCACTACTGAAGTTGGCGTAGAGTCGGTACGTTGTCGTCCCTTCTACTCCACCCTCGGCGTACACCTCATAGCTCAAAGACTCGACCAGTCCACCCAACCATTCACACGTGCCGTTATCCGTCAGCGCTTCGCTATCGTAATTGTCTGCTGTTTCAGAAGTGCACCCAAACGTTTCCAATTCATCACAGAGATTGTTGTTGTTTGCGTCATTGACGCAGTCGCCATTGCAATCGTACAAGTCATCTGGATAGTTGCAATCGCCGGTGTCATCGGTCGCATCTTCATTGTAGTTGCAGGCCAATTCATCCACACATCCCGGAACTTCGAGTTCGTCACAAATGCCATCTCCGTCAACATCATTCAAGCAAACACCTTCGCATGAATAGTAGGTTTCTGGACCGTTGCCCTCACAATCGCACGCATCTTCTGCGATGCCATCACCTCCACAAACGCCACATTCATCCAGGGATGCACAGGAACCGTCGTCAACATTGGCCGAGGCATCGTAGTTGCAAGCGGATGCTTCTGTGCAACCCGCTACGATGATCTCCCCTTCGCAACCACAATTCGCGTCGTAGATGTCATTCATCGTACCCGAATCTCCATCATCACAGGCATCCCCAGGATCAGCACAGCTGCCATCATTGGCCTCAGCGTCCGCGTCATAGTTGCACGCGTCCACATCGGTACATCCTGAAGCCACTTCTGGAAATGAAAGGGTCAACCCATCTGTATTGTTCGAGTTTCCTTCCAAATCATCGTATTGAAAGTTCATCGTCAACGACACCACTCCATCGGTGGTCAATTGCGCTACCAAAACACGATTGTCTTCGCTCGAAACGGCATCTGCTGAAGTTCCAGGAATAACAAACCAAGAGCCTCCAAGGAACGTATCAATGGTGAAGCCATTGCCTGCATTGAAAGCCGTAAAATAAGACTCCATCCCAACTGAATTCACCCCTCCTGACCCTGTATTGTCGAACGAGCCAATAGTGAACCAACTGTCAAATTCAACCTCTGGGAACGCGGAAAAGAACAACGGATTAATGCCTTCGCCAAAATTCGAACCCAAGGTTGAATTGAAAAAAGAGGTTGTGGTGGCAACCGAAAGCGGAGCCACCTGCGTACCATAGACGGCAATCAATTCATTCGTCGGAGCATCGAAGGTTGCGAACACACGATAGGTGGTTCCATATTCCGATGTAGCAAAGACTTCGTAGTCCAAACCAGCAGGCCCCGTAGGAACCAAGTCACCCGAACAACTGCAATCGCTCTGGTAAACATCGTCGAGGGTATTGTTCAGTCCATCATCGCAGGTATCGCCCGGAAAAACACAAGAACCATCAGAGGCCTCTGCCGCCTCTTCATAATTGCAAGCTCCTACGTCGGTGCAGCCAAAAACAATCTCAAAACCCTCACACAGGCAGTACGCATTGAAGGAGTCTCCACCTGAAGAGGAATCGCCATCATCACAAGAATCTCCTGCATAGTAACAAGACGAGTCTGTCTGGTTTGCTTCCGGGTTGAAATTGCAAGCCGAATCATCTGTGCAACCTTCGACCACTGTTTCTCCAATGCAGGCGCAGTTTTCGGAATATACGTCTCCAATGGTATTGGTATCAGCATCGTCGCAAGTGTCTCCTGGATAAGCACAGGAATCATCATCCAATTCTGCCAAAGGATTGTAGTTGCAAGCGTCTTCATCTGTGCAGCCTGTTTCTATTTGCGGAAAAGACAACGTCAATCCAGTGGTATTGCTCGTGTTGCCATCGGCATCATCGCTCTGCACATTGATCACCACATCCACCACACCATTCGTGGTAAGTTGCGCAATCAAGACGCGATAATCAGCACAGGCAATCGCATCTGCAGATGCACCAGGAATCACGAACCACCATGCTCCCGTCAATGAATCAACGGTGCACCCATCGCCATTGTTGAAATCCGCCAAGTAGGATTCCATGCCCACTGAATTCACACCACCTGATCCCGAATTGTCTGACGTGCCGATGGTAAACCAACTGTCGAATTGTACTTCCGGGAAAGCTCCGAAAAAGGCTGGATTGATGCCTTCTCCAAAATTGGTTCCCAAGGCGGAATTGAAAATGGGCGCGGTGGAAAGAACCGAAAGCGGAGAATTTTCGTTTTCCCCAACTGTTCCATATATCGCGACTAACTCATCACCAGAACCATCAAAAGTGACATAGAGCCGGTGGGTGATTCCATATTCAGAAGTGGCATACACCTCTGATTCAAGACCAACTACGCTGGCCAGAGATGTGCTTACTGCAGCGATGGTAAAGATGAAGCCAAGAATTTTTTTCATGCGATCGTTTTTCATGCGTTTGATATCTCTCAAGGATGCAAACTAATTGCAAATGACCACAACACCAACAACAAATGCCAAGAATCACACGATACCGAAAACTTCACCTCTGCGCGTGAAGCTCCTCAACCAAGACAATGCCTCATCCTTGCTTCATTCGCTGCATCAACGCAGAAGTGCTCGCATCATGGGCCTCAGGAGCCCCACCACTCCACTCCTTCAGGATTTGGTTCGCCAAATTTTTTCCCAACTCAACGCCCCACTGATCATAACTGCAAATGTTCCAAATCAATCCTTGCACGAAGATTCTATGCTCATAGAAAGCGATAAGCATCCCCAACGTTTCCGGATCAAGTTGATCCAGGAGGAAAAACGTGGACGGGCGATTTCCAGCAAAGACCCGATGAGGGGACATCGCTTCAATTTCGGAAGGAGCTGCCCCTTTCTGTTCCATTTCGGCTACCACTTGGTCCGACCGCCTGCCCACCATCAATGCTTCGGCTTGAGCAATGGCATTGGCAAGCAATTTCTCATGATGTCCAAGATGCATAGACATGGGGCTCTTTACAGCAATGATGTCTGCTGGGTGTATGGAAGTACATTAGTGCAAAACTTGATAAAACGCATGCAGGCCATTGGATACCGCATCTCCCCAGCCAACGGCACCAGAGGCATGTGACACGGGTTTACCGTCTCGGCCCGTGGATTTGCCGTTCGATTCCATATCTGCCTGTTGCAAGTAGGCCGGAAAACGATCCAAGTCTTGGGCATACGGCAAGACCACTTGGGTCTCAAACCCCAAATA
>CAXDQP010000216.1:0-3984 GCA_963991335.1 uncultured Flavobacteriales bacterium | reverse complement strand
CGGCCATCCATGCTACCTCCTAGTGTCGTACAACGCTCCAAATTCACCGCGTCTCCCTCCTTCCAAGCCCCCAGATTCGTGCGGTCCAACGTTTCTTGAATCGCCGTGACTACAAACCCTTCCGAATCCTTTTTCACGACCGTCAGGCACACCCCATTGTGGGCAACACTTTGGTCAATTTTTAATTCGTCCGTGAACGCCGATGCCAACTTAAAATGGACATTGGCACCTTCCTGTTCGATGTTCAAAACTGTTCCTATGCCCTCAATAATTCCTGTAAACATGCGTCACTCGTTTGAGGGTAAAACACCATTGATCAATTGAAGTTCACCGGAAAAATTTTCCTCGACAAGGCCCACCAGTCGAATCGTGAACACCTTGGCAGTGTAGTAATAAACCCCATCCGAACACATGCCGCCTTCCCGGTGCATCCCGTTCCAATGAATGCCTGGGTCATCGGTTTGAAAGACCTCTTCCCCATTCCGATTGAAAATTCGAACATCCACGCTGTCGACAAACTTCCATGGAAATGCTTGAAAGCGATCATTCACCTCATCCCGATTGGGGGTGAAAACGTTGGGCAGAAAGTAATAAGGACAATTGTCCACACAAACCGTGTCACTGAGGGCGCTCTCATTCCGTCGCAAAATGCCGTCCGGTCCGGGCATGATGCTGTCCAAAGCGGACAAGGCAAAACACCCCGCTATGGTGCCGAATTCTCCCGATTCATTCCAAACATATTCCGAAGCCAACGGATCTTCAAATAAGGCAATGGGCCGGAGCGAATCCCCCAAAACGGGCGCCCAGTACAGCTGATACGCCATCACATCATCCGCGCATTCACTATCAATATCCCAGGCCATGGCATTTACTTCTGCGATGCAATCCGGGTCCAGGGAAAATGCCGGCGGGCACGGTGGGGTGAAGTCAAATGGAATGCCACAAGCATCTTGGCTCCAATTGCTCAATTCGTATGGAATGCCGGGACCGTCGTATGCCCCAATCGTACGTACCCGATAACAGTACGTTGTATTGTTGACCAAGCCACTATCCGTGAAGGTCGGCACCGCAGCTGAACCAATCAAATTGAAGACACCCATGGCATCTTCTCGATAAAACTCAAACGATGCATTCGTCCAAGGAACGTCATTGGTGACCTTCAAGGTCAACTGGTTGTCATTGGGCTGGATGGTGAGCCAAGGTGTTGCCCCGCGGGATGAAATTCCGATCTCATCGCTACCGCTCAAACAACTCACGCGGTAGCTCCAATCCAATTCTGCCGTGTTGACCCCCAAATGGGTCCATGCTGTGTCGGGGTTGACCAGGAAATTACTGGGAGTGGATTCATAAACGAGAGTCTCAGCCTCTTCTGCGCCCACAGCTGATCCAAACAAACGATAAGAATAGGGTCCCGGGAACACAAGTGTGTCTGCATCGGTAGGTGGTGACCAGGCCACATCGACTGCACCGGCTTCGGCAGTTTCCGCAACGGAAGCCTTGGTCATCACCGGAATGTCCTTTCGAATGGTTGCACAGACCTCATCGCTGGCCAAGGATTCCCCGCTTCCCGGCCATTCCGTGACGATGCGGTAGCAATAAGTCGCCCCATACGACAGGGTCGAAGTGTCGATCCACTCGGTAACATTCAATCCTTGCACCGTATGCACCCATTCGTAACCTGTATATTCCGGCACGCCCGTTTCGCAGTATTCGGGGGACCATTCCAGTGAATCGATCCTCCGGTAAACATGATACGTTCCCTGATCCACCTTCCATGCGGGCAATTCTGAGACGCACTCGTTTGAATTCCAGTCCACAATAATGCTGTTTCCGACGGGCGTGGCCCCACCCATAAGAACGCCTGGCGCAATGACCTTGATCTGAAAGGACTCCAAATCCATCAACTGCACTTGGCCGCTGTTATCCTCCGCACGCACAACGACTTGATAAGGATTCTCCCGCACCTCCGTGCACTGCGGAGACCACACGAATTGACCTATCCCTGCTCCAAGGTTGGTGAAGTTGGCCGAATTAACCACTTCCGTCAATGGACCGCCAATGGCGTCCAGAACCAACCCATCATCATCTGGATCACTTGCGTTGGCTAACAGCGAGAGAAAGGATCCCGCCAAGACACATGTATCTGCGAAGGGCTCCAATTCTGGCGGCTGGTTCGTGCATTCCTCCACGGTGATTTGCTTGTCACGCACCACTTCTCCTACCAAAACCAGTGTCCCACCCACGTCACGCCATTCCTGAATGCGAATGGCAACATTGTAAATCCCCGCTATTTCCGGTGCGTCCCAAATCACATCACCATAAACGGGGTCGATGCTAAACGTATCATCGCCCGGACTCACCTCTTCTGGTGGGAAATAGTCTGGGATGATTTCACTGTTGAAACCACGACAAGGAACCAAATCATAGGAAAGGAGGTCACCATCGGGATCGTATGCCCCTGGGTTGTGAATCCATGTTTGAAAGAGGCAGGCATTTTGCTGCGCCGGATTGAGCAATTGCACCGAACTGTTGTGGCCCGCTTGGGGGTCAATAATGAGCAAGGTGGTAATTGAAAAAGGAACATCTACGGACCCCGGAATATTCAAAACACCGTTGTTCCGGTTGGGGTCTTCTACCTGAATCTCATAGACCCCGGGACCGCCATAGGTATGCAATCCGCGGTAAAGATTGATTTGCACTTCATCCTCAAGCAATGTTTCGCTTTCGCGCTCGAGGCTATCAACGGGCGCGCCATTTTCATCCCCCCAATACAGATATAGCCAGGGACGATCGGCGGGCGCCGTGGCCTTGGTGTATGTGGTAATGAGGATTTCATACGTCAAGCCGCTGACGTGCGTGTACGTAATCTCACCTGCTCGATTATGGGTGGCCAGTGTGGGGTTCGTAGCGGCAAACCCAAGCAATATTACCAAGGAGACAACAAACCGCAATGCACGCAATTGCTTGCGCAGTAGGCTGCAGCCGGAGGCATTGAGAAACGCAAATAAATCGCTTGAAAAAACCATGTACACTTGCAAGTTAGGACATGGAGTGCATCCGTTACCTTTGCAATTGCAAATGGCTTCCAAAAAAAACCCAACACGCATCGGTTTCAGTTGTGGCGACCCAAATGGGATCGGCATTGAAACCTTGATTCAGGTATTCGCCGACAGCAGAATGTTCCGCGAAGCAACGCCTGTTTTGTATGCCACCCAAAACCTCGTAGAGTCAGCCGTCGAACTTGTGCCCGATGCCAACCAACTGAAATGGGAGGTTGTCGATGGCGCGGAAAAGGCGCGGAACAATCAATTGAACATTGTTTCCATCCAAGACGATTCCTGGGAAATTCAATGGGGCCAGGTGAGCGCTGCTGCAGGTGATTTTGCGATGAAATCGTTGGAAACGGTTGTGAACGACTTGGCTGCTACAAAAGTTGATGTGCTCGTAACCCTGCCCATCAACAAGGAAGCCATGCGCATGGGCCAATTCCAGCATCCAGGGCATACAGAGTATTTGGCCGATTTTGCCAATGTCGATGAAGTGCTGATGCTTCTTGTCGCCGGCGACCTTCGCGTTGGCATGTGCACCGGTCACATCGCATTGAAAGACGTTTCGGCCACGTTGAGCGCAAAATTGATTGTCGAAAAGGCACGACTCATGCACGATTCACTGGTCCGTGATTTCGGGTTAGCGCAACCGCGCATTGCCATTTTAGGCCTCAATCCGCACGCCAGAGACAATGGACTCATGGGGGATGAAGAAAAGCAAATCATCGCTCCAGCCGTGCGTGATCTTGCGTCTGAAGACAAAATTATCATGGGACCCTATGCCGCAGATGGCTTTTTTGGTTCGGGGGCTCACAAACAATTTGACGGGGTGTTAGCGATGTATCACGATCAGGGACTTGCTCCGTTCAAGGCGCTGAGCTTTGGAAACGGCGTGAACTTTACCGCTGGCCTTCCCGTCGTTAGAACGAGCCCTGAT
>CAXDQP010000215.1:0-4016 GCA_963991335.1 uncultured Flavobacteriales bacterium | reverse complement strand
TAGAGACAGCGCGTGGAGTTTGGATACTTTTCTGTGCATTATGCTTGAATTTGAGCGGAAATTCGGCAGAAATGATCATTTTTTCATCAGATTCTACGAAAACGGACGACATTCTGACTCCAGCCGAAATGGGAATTCGAAACACCACACGGTGGGCCTATTTTGTTCCGGGTGCAGGACAACTGTTCAATCACAATTATTTCAAGGCCGCTTGCGTTTGGGGAGGCATGGCATACGGTGTTAAATTTCTTCTGGACAATACGCAAGATTTGAAAACAACCCGTTCAAACCTGATCGATGCCTTAAATCAAGGGGCGTCATTCGCCACCGTAAACACATTGACCGAACGCGAATCCTACGACCAGCGCTACCGAGACCTATCGTGGTTCATGCTTTTCGGCATACATGGTCTGTCCATTCTAGATGCCCACGTTAGCGCAAATTTAAAAACCTTTGATGTAGGCGAAGATTTATCCTTAAGATGGGGTTTCATTCGTTTTCAAAATCAAAATTCCCCGGGCCTCTCGCTTTGTTGGCATCCAAAACCATCCAAGCAACACCCACCCAATATCCTCAACTGAACATGGCTTTCACCCAATGGCTTCCTTGGATTTTGTTATTCGCACTGCTTCTCGTGCACATCATTTTCCTGCCCAAACTTCTTAAAAAAGCTGGCCAAACAAGTTGGTATGGCTATGTCCCGGGATTGAACTACTGGGCGTGGCTGAAAGCAATTGGCCGTCCATGGTATTGGCTGTTCTTGCTGATCATTCCCGGAGTTAACCTTCTCATGCTGGTGATCATGCAGGTTGAATTGGGCATTGCGTACAACCAGCGCTCAACAGCCGAACAGTGGAAAATTGGAGTTCTTCCTTGGTTGTTCATCCCGTCGCTCAGCATGAGCGATGCAACGTATGTTGGACGCAGGAGTTGGGACGGCAAAAAGAAATCTGTAATCCGTGATTGGAGTGAATCGATACTCTGGGCATTAGTGGTTGCTACGATTGTTCGAACCTTCATTTTTGAAGCTTTCACCATTCCTACGGCCTCAATGGAAGGCAGCATGCTTGTTGGAGACTACCTGTATGTGAGTAAAACTGCCTACGGTGCCAAGGTCCCGCAAACGCCCGTTTCCATCCCGCTCCTTCACAACGTAATTCCCGGTGGCATGACACCGAGCTACCTTGAGTGGTTTGCGCTGCCATTCACTCGTCTTCCTGGGATTCGCAGCGTGGAGCGATACGATGCTGTTGTGTTCAACTTCCCGCATGGAGACACGATTGTCGTTGACCAGAACCTGGCCGGACATGATTATTACAGCATTTTGCGCCGAGAGGGCATTGCCAGTGCTCAAGGAAGCGTTGAAACGTATTTGGAAAATCCTGAACGCTATGATGCCTTGGGAAGGGCACAATTGGAGAAGCGCTATGGCATCAAAGGAAGACCATTGGACAAAACAGAAAATTATGTCAAGCGATGCGTTGGTCTTCCGGGTGAAACGGTTTCCGTCGTAGATGGAGTGTTGCAAATCAATGGCGAAGCCATCGAGCCACCTGCCGGAGTGCAATACGAATACACCGTCTCATTTAAGTCCCAACTGGACGCCCGTCGCGCCATTTCTGGATTGAATCTCACCAACGTTGACCTCGGCCCCGCCAAGATGAACGGCGATGCCATTGAGGTCGTCATGGCCCTTACAGCTTCGGAAGTTGAAATCTTGAGCAATGGAGAATTGGCCAAATCGGTCAAAAGGAAGAACATGTCGCAGCACAGGGGTTCGCTCTACCTCTTCCCGAATGCATCTAGCCCTGAATTCGACCTCTGGGACCCCGATAACCTCGGTCCCATTACGCTGCCCCATCAAGGAATGACCGTTGACCTCACCGCCCGAAACTTAGCGCTTTACCGGCGAGCAATCACCACCTACGAAGGACACCATTTGGAAATGCGTGAAGGAAAAGTATTCATCGATGGCGTGATGCGTGAGTCGTTCACATTTGCGCTGGATTATTATTGGATGATGGGAGACAATCGGCACCGGTCAGCAGATTCAAGGATGTGGGGGTTCGTGCCGCAAACCCACGTCGTTGGCAACGCTTCATTCATTTGGTTCTCGAAACAGAATGAAGCCCAACACGGTGAAAGCAAAATCCGTTGGGCTCGCATGTTCCGTTCGGTTCAATGACAGCGGTACTGCCCTTGGTGCCTTTTCCGCCTTTGCATTGGTGGTTCCTCGCCACTCAATGCCATGGGGGAGAATTTGCCTACGAGCCACCTACCAAATTTGCGAAGCAAACCTTGCGCAATCGAATGATCCTAAGTGGACCCCACGGACTAACCCACCTCACATTTCCCATCCAAAAGCAATTGAACAATACAGAATTGTCTCCCCTACTCTCTCCGCATTTTCGGCCTGTTCATTCCTTTCGAACCTTACAATCGGCATATGGCGGTGCCCCATTCTTCGAACATTTCGAAGAAGACTTGCGGGCACTTTGGCATGCGTTTCTGCCTGCATCAGATGAACATCCCAAGCCATTGTCCGTGTTCAATCTCGCCACAATTGAATGGGTCGCCCAACAATGCAATTGGGAACTACGGCCTTCCAACCTGACTCCACCAGCCTTTGCGCATTCACCCATTGATCTGAGGAGCAAATCGGCATTGGCTGGAGAGGAATGGGCATTTGAACGTTACACCCAACTTTTTGAGGCGAAGAATGGTTTCATCCCCGGATGCTCCATCTTGGACGCCTTAATGACGTTGGGACCTACTGCTGTGCGCCAACAAATTCAATTTCTGACGCATCCAGCCTCCAACTCGAAGTAAATTCGTCCCATGAACGCAACACCCTCCGCTGCCTCGAAAACAGCACTCCACCAAAACCACATTGATGCTGGAGCTAAAATGGTTCCCTTTGCAGGTTTTGACATGCCCGTTTCATACGCTGGCCTCATTCAAGAACACAATGCTGTTCGCGAATCATGCGGAATGTTTGACGTCTCCCACATGGGTGAATTTCGGGTCAAAGGCCCCGAAGCCCTTGACCTGATCCAATGGATAACAACCAATGATGCAAGCAAGCTCGAAGCAGGCAAGGTTCAATACAGCTGCATGCCCAATGGACGAGGCGGCATTGTGGACGACTTGCTCGTTTATTGCCTCAATCGAAACGAATACTTACTCGTGGTCAATGCGTCAAACCGTGAAAAAGATTGGGAATGGATTGCCATGCAAAATCGTTGGAATGCTGAGGTTACCGATGAATCTGATGCGTGGTCACTGATTGCAGTTCAAGGACCCAATGCCGCGGAATACTTGCAACCACTCGTACACGAAACGGGCATTGGTGACATGGCTTATTACACCTTTCAAAAGGCCACAATGGGCGGAAAAACCGTCTTGTTAAGCGCCACAGGATACACAGGTGCCGGAGGGTTTGAAATCTACCTTCCCAACGCACAAGCACGAGGGGTTTGGAATGCGCTCCTCGATGCGGGCGTCGAGCCATGTGGCCTCGGTGCGCGCGACACTTTGCGCATGGAAGCAGGTTTTTGCCTGTATGGCAATGACATTGACGACACTACATCCCCCATTGCTGCCGGCCTAGGATGGATCACTAAATTCAGCAAGAAGTTCGTGGATGCCGATCGATTCGCTGAAGAGAAAGAATTGGGGTCAAAAGAATTGCTGAGAGGACTTGTATTGCAAGAACGTGGAATCCCGAGGCAGGGCTATGGCATCGAATCTGCTGCCGGAGAGGTCATTGGGCGAATCACGAGTGGCACACAATCACCAACGCTGGGATACGGGATTGCCATGGGCTACGTTCTTCGTGATGCTGCGCCACTCGATGAAATCGTCTATATCCGAATCCGGAAAAAAGCAATTCCAGCCCGCATTGTACGTCCAGGCTTTTTACCAAAGCGTTGATTTGCGTTCATGCCGTATATTCGGTTTGGAAAGCTCCCCGAGAATCTAATTTTATTGGCTCTCCTCGTTCGCACTCTAGATGA
>CAXDQP010000214.1:0-4045 GCA_963991335.1 uncultured Flavobacteriales bacterium | reverse complement strand
GGTTGGAACTGCGCGGCAATGGCTCCTGAAGCAGTACAAATTCTGAAAGTTGCTTGCTCAAATTGATGAGGCGCCTGAAGAGTCAGGGTTTGCCCGGATTCAATGGGATTGGGAAACGCTTGGATTGCCGAAGCTTCATTTAGATCAACGATCGCTGAAACGGTTGCTTCTACCTTGCCGATGCTGATGTTGCCTGTTGACGCTCCATCGAACCCCGTCAATACCATCCGCCATTCATTTCCGTCATTCGCTGAAACGAAATAACACCGGCTGGACTCTAAGGCATAGCCGGCACCCGGGACGTAGCTTTTCCAATCGTAGCCGACTTCATTCGTGGCGAGGGAAAATGAATCCATGTTGTAATCACCGTCTGTGTATGGGTCGTACAAATCATCGGATTGTTGGACCATGACGTTGGGATGGGCCAGTGCGCCGACCACGGCGTAATACGTGCCTTCTCCAATGTCCTCGGTGTAAGTGAAGAATTGAAAGTCCCAAGCCGCGTCGGGCTCCAGGTCCAAGATTTGCCCGGAGCTCAAATTGCAATAGGCAAATAGTTTGCCTTCGTAATCGGCCTTGTTGATTGCAAGGAGCGTCTCATTGGCTCCGTCGATGTCCGCCACTTGGAATTGATAAACACCATCAATGAGGGATAGCAAGGCAAATTGCTTCCATGTGCCATCTGGAAGTTCGATGAGGTACATCTTGTCCGATTCCACCTCATGCGTAATGACATCATAGACGCCCCAGCCGAGGTCAAACATTCCGTCTCCGCCTTGAGCGAAAGCAGCATTTGACCAATCGGAATGATCGTTGCGCAATGGTTCAGGGGCCACCCAATTTTCAAAATCAACATTCAACCATTGCTCGAGACTGCCATAAGGGTATAGCATCATTCCCGTGCCGCAATTGATGCGGGCAGTGCTCCCCATGGGTCGGATGTCCAAGGCAATGTGCCAATCCGCCAGTGGACTTTGGGCAACGACACCTGATTCTAGGCTGTAAAATGCCATGTCTTCGTACCCCGCTTCCAAGGAGAACGAGTCTTCAGTGACTGTTTGTGCATGACTATTGAGGAAAGCGATTGCCGTGAGGGCCGTGAGCATAAAATTGCGTAGTAAGTTGTGCAGCATTTTCTTCTATTGTACAGATTTCAGAGTCAAAATTAAATGCAGATGTCATGAGGGGAAGCATGGAATTGTCAGTCCTTTGTCATACCGGTACAAGCGCCAAGATTCGGCCATTAACAGCAGAAATCCTGTTATAAATCAATGCTTTTGGACAACGAATCAGCGATCAAATCTCAACTTGAGCTGGCTGGTCTTGGGTTGCGTTCGGCAGCAAAGAATTTTGCCGTCAGATTTCTCACTTTCGGATAGACCGCTCACTCCATCTCGCACGATTTCACCATCAATCACTTGTGCCTGGCAAGAAAGGCAAATGCCCCCTCTGCACGAGTGAGGAACGTCCAAGCCCGCTTCCAAAGCGGCGCGCAAAATGGACTTGCCGTCGCCGTGCATCGTAAAGGTTTGAATGCCCGAATCTTGCTCAATTTCAATCGTGCATTTTGGCCGTATTTGTATTTTTGTTGCTTCTGATCCGAGCACATTTTGCTGGGACTGAATGATGCGGTCGGTGAAGTATTCGGTGTGCCGTTGTGAAGCGGGGATGTTCAATTCGTCCAAAACGTCGTGCACGTTTTGCATCATCCCAAAAGGTCCACTGATCACATATTCTGCGGTCCTGGCCTCCGGGTTGTCGGTCAACCACTTTCTGACTTGGGACTTCGTGATGTGTCCCAAGGTATCTTCCTCTGAATTGGAACGTTCGGAAAAGAGTCGGTGCAGTTCGAATCGGTCATTTGACTTTAGATCATCCAATTCTTTTGCGAGCAGCGCATGACGCGGCGTACGCGAACCATAAAACACCCGAAACGAGTGCGCAGGGATTCCTGGGTTTTGCAGCCCCCACCGAAGCAGACTATAAACGGGACTGATCCCGATTCCTCCAGCGAAGCAAATGAAGGTTTTCGGTTCCTCGCTCCAGTCGTCCTTCCAAAGGTTGTTTTGAACGCTTCGCATTTCGAGTGTATCACCGGTTTTCAGGTGTTCATGAAAAAACTGGCTAGCGATTCCACCTTTGACATCTTTTACGATGAACTCGGGCGCGTCAGAATCAATGGTTGAAATGAGCGAGTAACAGCGGTTGAGTCGCGGACGGGTCGGCAATAGGAATTCAACGCTGGCGCCCGGTTGAGAGGCGATGGGCGCGTGACCAATGTTGTGCTTGCGCCGCAATTTGATGCGCATAGCATCCGGGGCTTCTTTGCGGCAACTTTCTACAATCCACTCGCAATACATCGACTGCCTCAAGGAAAAATGACACGACGTTGGACGAAATTGATCGAATCCTTCCAAAATCTGCGTGATTGTGGGTGCAGGTTGCTTCTATTGAGGAAGTAAGTTGCTGACTATCAATCTTCGCTGGGAGAAAGCGATGACATCAAGGCCGCGAGGGAAAGACGGTCCATTGGCTCGTATTCCTCCGGCAGTTCGAAAAACGTTCGTTTCCAGTCCTTGGCTGCCCGATCGACCTTTTCTCGGACGGCAATGCGGTACGTAGCCGGACCATCCCGAAGGGTGCAGGATTTGGGCAAAGCAAGCACAGCCCATGGGCAAGGCGCCGCAGCATCGTACCACTCCCCGTTCGGGTCATCAGAAGCAACGGGACAAGGTTCCAATAATTCCACTGCGTGCCCCAGAAAATGGAAAAGCACGTGAAACTTTTCCTCGTCCAAATTCCCCATCCAAATGCGTTCGAAACTGGTCCCTTGTTCTACAATTTTCCAGGCCTTTCCGTTGGTGTGATAAGTAATGGTCTGAGGCAAGTAATCCCAGTCGGACGCTTCATTATTCAGCGCCTGCACGTCGTAGGTGATTGTTCCGCTCCATGGCTTGCCGTGTTCCTCCGCCTGGGCTGGCGGCAAACAAATTAAGAGCGTCATGAGGCCAATGGCGTTCCTCCGGAGGAGGTAGGGGAGGAATCGATTCAAAATGCGAGGGTTTCATCCAGTGCTTTTCGCACCTTATCCGCATTGACGAGCACAAACCGTTCCAAAGCTTCATTCAAGGGAATGGCAGGTGTTTCCATGGATCCTACGACTCGGATAGGTGCATCCAAAGCCGCGAAAAGCTCCGTGCTGATGCGCCCTGCAAGTGCTTGAGCAAAACCGTTGAGCACAGGCTCCTCTGTCACAATCAACGCTCGGTGTGAGCGGCGGATGCGCTCTGAAATCATATCAAAATCAACTGGACTAATCGATCTTAAATCCAAGATTTCAACGTGCTCTTCAAGCCCTTCAATGGCTTCTTTGGCCCAATAGACCCCACGTCCGTAGGTGATCACTGTACATTTCAGTGCGCCGCCAACGGCGTTTGGCTGCGCTATTCGGGCTTTCCCTATGGGCACGCGGTAAGCGGCATCCGGTTCGATGACCTTGGCGCTTTCCGTGCCGGGAATCTTGGACCAATACAAGCCTTTGTGTTCCAGGACGACAACGGGATTGGGGTCGTAATAAGCGGACTTCAAGAGCCCTTTGAGGTCAGCGCCATTTGAAGGATAGACGACTTTGATGCCTCGAATGTTGGCCAATATGGATTCAATACTGGAACTGTGGTACGGTCCACCCGATCCGTAGGCCCCAATGGGAACACGGATAACGCTGTGAACGGGCCATTGACCATTGGAGAGGAAATAACTGCGACTCAATTCCGTGAACAATTGATTGAGTCCCGGCCACAAGTAATCTGCAAACTGCACCTCCACGATGGGGCGCAATCCGGCAGCGGACATTCCGGCTGTGGAGCCAATAATGAATGCCTCCTGAATGGGAGTGTTGAATACCCGGTCGTCGCCAAACTTCTGCGCCAAGGTGGCGGCCTCCCGAAAAACGCCACCCAGCCGGCCTCCGACATCTTGCCCGTAGAGCAACGATTCGGGGTGTTCGGCCAAAATTTCTTGCATGGCATGGAGCGCACAATCCACC
>CAXDQP010000213.1:0-4120 GCA_963991335.1 uncultured Flavobacteriales bacterium | reverse complement strand
AAGAATTCAATTCGGTAGGGGTCGTCGAAGGAATAAGAAAACACATCGACAATGCCTCCGCGCACGGCATACTGACCGGGCTCATACACGAAGTCAACTTTGTGGAAACCGTATTCGATGAAGACTTCATCCAAAAAGTCCATGGTGTATTTCTCTCCCAATGCCAGGGAAAAAGTTTGTTCGGATAGTTCGCGTTGGCTGATAACTTGCTCGGCCAGGGCTTCTCCGAATGTGACAATGGCCAACCCCTTGCCGTCCCGGTTGATTTCATTGAGCACCTCTGCGCGCATGGCGATGTTCGCATTTTCGGTGACTTCTTCTTGGTAGGGGACACGCGCCGAACGAGGGAAAAATAAGATTCGGTGGGACTTCCCGAGCAATTGCTCCAAATCGTTTAAAAAGTAAGCAGCTGCCTCTTTGTCATCGAGTACAAACAAATGGCTGGGCTGGCTCGCCAATGCTTCAGGGTCGCTTGTGGTACTGAAGAGCGAGGCGGCGAGCAAGGGTGCGGCAGAACCCACAATCCCTTTGAGTTCTGTTTTCGAACCTTCACTGCTCCAGGCTGTTTTGAGCACTTGCGCTCGGGCATCTGATCGGTAAAATTGAATGAGTTCGTCGACCCGCATGGTAGGGATGAAATTGCAGGTGCGAAGTTAGCCGGAACCAAGGTTCGGTCCTCACTCGGGGTCGGAAGTTGCCATCCAGCAGGAACGAAGGCCTTGAACCATGTTCCGGCTTCCGACATAAAAGGGAGAACGTTCGTGCAGTGCTTGTGGTTGGATTTCCATTATGTCGGAAGTATTGTTTTCTGCTGTTCCTCCGGCCTGCTGGGCGATAAAGGCCAAAGGGTTGCATTCATACATCAAGCGCAGCTTGCCTTCTGGGTTGTTTTCGGTGCTGGGATACAAATAAATTCCGCCTTTAATGAGGTTGCGATGAAAGTCGGTGACCAGGCTACCAATGTATCGGGCTTTCAGCCCCACACCAAGCGTTTCTCGGCAACCTCCAATGAATTTCTGAACGGCTTGTGGTGCTTTGTGCAGCAAGGCATCGTTGATGGAGTAGATGATGGCTGATTCGGGAAATTCCATCTTGGGATGCGAAAGAAAAAACTCCCCAATGGCCGGATCCATTGTGAATCCGTTTACCCCGGTTCCCGTGGTGTAAACCAGCATGGTGGAAGATCCGTATAAGATGTAACCCGCGACGACTTGCTCCGTTCCTTTTTGGAGGAAATCTTGACTGCTGAGCGATTCGCCAAGCGGGGTAACCCTGCGGTAGATACTGAAGATGGTTCCGATGGAGACATTGACATCAATGTTGGAACTTCCATCCAACGGGTCAATCATTACCACATACTTTCCCTCCTTTCCTTGGTCATGGCAGAGGATGTAATCGTCCTGTTCTTCAGAGCCAATGCCCGCGACAGATTTGCCGGCGGTGAGAATGCGCATGAAGGTTTTGTCGGCAAATACGTCCAACTTTTGTTGGTCTTCGTTATGGGAGTTCTGGGAGCCCGACTGTCCAAGTATGCCGGCGAGGCCCGCTCGATTGACTTGATGATTGACAATTTTGGCGGCGACGCCTATGTCAGTTAGCAGACGGGTCAATTGTCCGGAGACAAAAGGAAATTCTGCTTGAGAGTCCATGATGAACTCTTGGAGTGTGATGGCTTTCGGCATTTTCATTCACCGATCATTGCGGTGTGCAAACGAATGTACGAAATTGACGTCCGTTTGTTGCGCTCGATTACGAAGATGGGATGGAGGCCGCTAAAGCAGCAAACTCTGTTGGTGCCAATTGCTCCGCCCGCTGGGACAAAAAAGCCTCGTCCACGCCTGAAATATCGAGCCCTCCCGACCGAAGAGCATTGCGGAGTGTTTTGCGCCGTTGATTGAATGCCGCTTTGGTGACTCGTTTGAGGTGTTTGTAGGAGACGCCTGAGGGTTGGTGGGATTTTTTGACCAACCGGATGACACCGCTTTGAACCTTCGGGGGTGGAATAAACACATGAGGTGGCACCGTGAACAGGTATTCGGCGTCGTAAAAGGTTTGCAGGAGCACGCTTAAGATGCCATAAACCTTCGAGCCGTGGGACGCGCAGACTCGTTCAGCCACTTCTTTTTGAAACATGCCTACCACTTCAACACAATTTTCTCGCCAGTCTAGCGCCCGAAAAAGAATCTGGGAACTGATGTTATAGGGGAAGTTCCCAGCGATGACAATTTCAGCGGAAGGCGTGAGTTCAGCCAATGGCACCTTGAGAATATCGGCAAGAAGCAGTTGCCGCGGATCAATCCAGTTCTCACTGCGGAGATGGGCAATGCTTTCTTCGTCCACATCCACAGCAATTAGCCGGGATCCGTGCTTGTTGACCAAATGCGTGGTAAGCGCGCCTGTACCGGGACCGATCTCAATGCCAGTTTGGCATACATTGCTCGATAAGGAATGAGCAATGCGTTGAGCGGTGGCTTCATCATTTAGAAAATGTTGGCCCAAGTGTTTCTTGGGGCTGACGGCTTTGTGTTTCATGTTGGACACGCCTGCAAGTTAGTTTCGAATGCCTTTGCCTTGTCCAGGGGAGTTAAGCCGGGTCCCATTCGCCTTCTTCGAGAATATCCAAAACAGAACGGTAGGCTACGGCATCATTTCCGAATTTTTCCAGGTGTTCTTTTTGCAGTTGCGGAGCGTAAATCGTGTTGTATTTCTTCAAATGTTCCAGGCTATGGGCTACATATTGCACGGCAAGTGTTGTTGAATCAGTCTGTTCGTCGATGATTCTACACAATCTAAAGCTCTCAAAGCAGTCGCTTGCAAAAATTTTTGGAAGGTGGTCTTCACGCATAAAACGCTTCCATTCCTCGATTTTCGCAGGGTTTATACCGACAGTCACATTGTATAAAACGCGGTTTGACCGATGTTTAATAGAAATTTGTCGCATTCGTTTGGTGATTTATCGAGATTTTTCTTGTATATTCGAATTCTGAAATCTTAACCAAGATAAAGTGATGCGAACACTTTTCCTCTCCCTGCTCTGTTTATTCGGAGCTTTAACGGTCCTGCAAGCGCAGGATCCAGGCATTGCCTATCAGGCAGTTGCCCGAGATGCCGATGGCGATCCCCTGGCGGACGCCGAACTTAATGTAAGAGTCACGCTGTACAGCGCTGACGACGCTACATTATGGCAAGAATCTCATGCCAGCGTATTAACCAATCAATTCGGCAACCTCGCCCTCACCATCGGTGATGGAGCGGTTAGTCCCGGATTCAGTGCGCTCTCTGCAGTGGACTGGTCTGCAGCCGGCTTACACTTCGGCATCGAAGTGGATGCTGGAGCTGGATACGCCTCCTTTGGAGACGTTGACGTGCAGGCTGTTCCAATTGCAATGTATGCATTGAATGGACAGGAAGAAGAGATTGCAGCATTGCAGTCGCAACTTGATTTGCTTGATGGAGACGTAAGTGCTCTTGCAAGTGATTTGAGCGACGCGATTTCGGCTGTCGCAGGTGACTTGGATGATGCAGTTGATGCTCTCACAGGTGACTTGAACGACGCAGTCGATGCACTCTCAGGTGACTTAAACGACGCAATTGCGGAGCAAGAAAGCGATTACACCTTTTTGTTGGGCCTCATTGAGGACAACGATGGTGATATTGCTGTTTTGCAATCGAATGTTGCACAAAACACTGCAGACTTGGGCGATTTGCTCTCAGTAATCAATGTGAACCCCAACGGAATTACTGTTGAGGATTTGACGATTACTGGTGACCTTGACCTCACCGGTGTCTTCAGCGCAGCTACGGGAATTTTCAACTATTTGAGTTCCAACAACGCTGACTTCGAAGACATGATCGCAGAGGCTGCTCAAGTAGCTGAATTGACGTTTGTTTCAGGTCGCGCTTTGGGCGAGACTTCTGAGCTGGATATCGACGGCGTATTGAACGTAGACGGAAACACCACTATGGGTGGAAACCTCGACGTTGACGGCACGATTACCAGCCAGGGTTCTACGCTAGCGACTGAGGCTTATGTTGACGGCGGAGACGCAGCTGTTCAAGCGGATGTCGACGCGAACGAAGCGGACAGCGATTCTGCTGACGCGGCCATTCAGTCTGACGT
>CAXDQP010000212.1:0-4121 GCA_963991335.1 uncultured Flavobacteriales bacterium | reverse complement strand
CAATGCTTTTATGGAGGCTGAACCCGCCATACAAGCACCGGATGATTTGGCCAAAGGGCTTGAACCCTCGACCAAATCAGGGTTGAAATTTGATCGGGTTTCCTTCACTTACCCCGAAACGGGAATCGAAGCCGTCAAAAACCTCAGTTTTCAATTGATTCCCGGAAAGATTTTGGCTGTAACGGGCAGGACAGGCAGTGGAAAATCCACGGTGGCACAACTTGCGATGCGCATTTTCGATCCGCACGAAGGCCAGATTGCATTTGATGGAATCCCACTGCAACAGTGGCCCCTGAATGAATTCAGAAGCGAAACAGGTTATGTTCCGCAAGATGTCTTTTTGTTCTCGGATACTATCCAACGAAACATTGCATTTGGATTGCCCGAAGAAGACTCGACGAGGAGGGAAGTTCAAAGTGCCGCTGAGCAAGCACATGTCGCTCACAACATCGAAGGGTTCGAGCAGGAATATGAAACATTACTTGGTGAGCGTGGCGTCAACCTCAGTGGTGGGCAGAAACAACGGATTTCCATTGCCCGTGCTTTGATCCGAAAACCCAAACTGCTCATCTTGGACGATTGCTTGTCAGCGGTGGACACTGAAACCGAAGACGCAATACTCCAATCCATTCTCAATCAGGGAGATTCAACGGCTGGATTGATGGTTTCGCACCTAATTTCTAGCTTTCGTGGAGCCGACCATGTCGTGGTATTGGATCAAGGGAAACTGATCGAAGAAGGTACGCCTGAGGAGCTTGCTCAAGCTGACGGGGTGTACGCTCGTATGGTTCAACAGCAAGTCAACCGAAACAATACAAGCGCATAGGCGCAATCGGAATCAAAGGCACTCTTCACCGAACACGCCCAAAAATCCGAGCATATCTCCTACGCATACGACTCCATTGCCGTCAAAATCAGCTGTTCTACTGATCGTACATCCAAAATCGCCAAGCAGCACGAGCAAATCTGCCACGGAAATCACCCCATCTCCATTGAAGTCTCCGGGACAACCTCCCTCTTCATCGGGTTCGATTTCACCATTGCAATTGTTATCCAGTCCTTGCCCTGTGCCCTCCGCCCCTTCATAAACCAATGCATTCCCATCATTGCAGTCGCTTGCATTCTGAACATAACCGGTGGGAAAATCACACGATTGGAGCGTTACTTCGCCATCCCCATAACCGTCTCCATCAGCATCTGCATACCAAGTGAAACCCGGATCCACCTGAAATTGAATCGCCTCTGTAACGACATTCTAAGCCGAGGAAAGAACGAACGATAACGACACATTGACTCCGGCATTTTCCAGCCCTGAAATCGTGAACGCAAAGGAACCAGGCGCCTCCATGTTGGCTTGAAACCCTTCGATTTCCAATCCAGCAGGCAGCCCCGAAACAGCCAATTCAAAAGGGGGAAGCAATCCTTCGAGCACGGTCAATTGAATGGCCATCAATTCATCCACACACACTTCTGAAGCAACTGGCGTCACCTCCATGAATTTGGGGCGAACGATTGAAATGCCCTCCAGGCGTGAAGTAACCACGACATAACCTGATTCAAAATAGGGGTAAGTGGACCACGAACCGTTGGTAAAGACGGGGGCGTCGTCTTCGGGATAAACGTCAAAAAATCCAATTTCCGTTAGCTCACCTTCAGCAACATCTGAAAGCGACAACATGCGCAAGCCCGCAGCGTAGTTAGCCTGAAACAAGAGGTTCCCCACTACATACTGATTGTGATCAATCGCTGTTCCATCCGAAAAATGTTCGCCGATGAGCACGGGTTCTTCCAAATCTTGGACGTCCCAAATCAAGGTTCGGGTATTGATCCCTTGATTTTGTTCATCCGTTTCATCGCCCAAAATCAAATAGCGATGGTCCTCTGTCAACCAGCATTGGTGGGTGTATGAGTAATCATAATTGGCGATGCTAATCGAAAAAATATCAGTCGGATCCGTCGCGTCCACAATGGCCAGTTTATTCGCATTGGCGGCGAACACGAGAGATTGACCCTGGTACGATTCGTCTGGACCATTGTAAATCACCGCTTGGGCATCGTGTGTATAACCCGCTTCGCTGTAGTCCCCAACCAAGATTGGGTCATCCGGGACACTGATATCGAAAGCAACCAGACCACCCCCCGCAAGATTGGTCCCCACTGCGAAAAGCATCGCAGCATCTTCGTTGATGACCACATTGTGCGCATCCGAAAACACATCAATGTGCGTTGTGGGTGTCAAAATCGCCGGGAATTCAGTCAAATCGCGCAATTGATTCAAATCCAAAACTTGCAATCCATGGGAATTCGCCTCCGACACAACGTAGACATGATCGGCATAAACTTTCATGTCGCGCCAGGTGCTGCTGCTAGATTGTGTGTTCATGAACGCAGCTAAAAACGGATTCAGCGGATCCGCCATATCCACGATAGCCAATCCCTCTTTTTCGCCCACTAAGGCATATTCTACGCCTGTCACTGGATCTGTCCAACCCCAAATATCATTGGAACCCGTCCCCATCAGATCTTCATTGGACATCTGAGACATGAGCTCCATGCGCTCGCACGGGAAACCGTCAACCATGCCATTGATGCAAGGTGATTGCGCTGCAGATGACCCCGCAAAAGCAAAATTCAGAATGAACAGCAACATCGCGCGCTCAGGGCGGCTGTTGATTGCAAGGATTACTTTTCTCATTCTCGTTCTTTTTTTCGGCTTTTGAGCCATGATTGAAGGTACGGATTTTAAATCACCCTCAATGAAACAACTTGCACATGGCGTTGGTTGTTGCATTATGAGCCAAAAGTCAATTGCGATCACGGGTGGGACAGGTCTCATTGGACGCGAGGCGATCCGCTTTTTTTCAGAAAAAGGATATGCCTTGCGCATACTTAGCCGAGAGGAAAGACCATCGGATGCAGCCAACGTGCAATATTTCAAGTGGAATCCTGAACACGGAGAAATTCCCATCGCAGCAATCGAAGGCGTTCATGCAATCATCCATTTGGCAGGTGCTCCTATTGCACAGCGTTGGTCAGCGGAATACAAACAAACCATCATCGATAGCCGCGTAAATTCGGCGCGTATCATGCTCGAGGCGCTCAAAGGCTTGCCTGAGGCTGCGCGACCCGAGAGCATCGTGAGCGCGAGTGCTGTAGGTTGGTACGCAAGTTCCTTTGAAAAGCAATCAGAGGGCACTGGACGTGCCGAAGGGTTCATTGGTGATGTGACAGAAGCGTGGGAATCTGCACTCGATGGGTTTCAAGCAATTGGCATGAGAACCGTTTCGCTCAGAATCGGTTTGGTACTCGCCCACGAGGGTGGTTTTTTGGGACGCCTCAAACCGCTATTCAAAGCGGGCTTAGGATCAGCCATTGGTAGCGGAAAGCATTGGCAGTCTTGGATACATATCACAGATGTTGTGCGCATGCTGGATTGGGCCATCGAACAGGAGGCTTGCAAGGGGGCATTCAACGCCACATCACCTCATCCTGCAACCAATCTTGAAATGTCGCGATGGATTGCACGCGTGATGTCACGGCCTTTCTGGGCTCCAAATGTACCGGCGTTCGTGCTTCGACTCGTCTTTGGTGAAATGAGTGGGATCTTACTCGCTTCTCATCGGATGGACTCCAGTCGGATTGTTTCGACCGGGTTTGAATTCGCGTATCCAACGCTTAAGGATGCCCTCCGTGACGTTTTGAATTGAGCATTCATCTTTCTTTTTCGGGCAATAAAAAAGCGGGCTGTCCATTGAGGACAGCCCGCTTTGCAGTTTATCGGTATGAGAATCAATCAACCAAAAACATCTTTTGACCACTGCTCGCGCCCGAAAGCACGCGTACGGCATACAAACCAGCGCTCAAGCCTTCAGTAGAAATCGCGTATTGGTTTTGCATTGTTTGTTCTGTTTGCACCAATTGCCCCGCCGCATTCCAAATTTGGATCGATGCATTGGACTCCCAAGCTCCTTGGACATTCAAAACGCCATTGGAGGTAGGGTTCGGGTAAACGTTAAATTCGATCGCTGCGGCTTCTGCAATGCTTGTAGCAGTTGGAACGAGCACGGCGGCAATGACGTGAACCACTCCATTTTCAGCTTCTAAGTCAGCAATGATAACCA
>CAXDQP010000211.1:0-4122 GCA_963991335.1 uncultured Flavobacteriales bacterium | reverse complement strand
TGGTTCAAGGCATTTTTTTCGTCTTCCGAAGCAGGGCGAAGGAGATGCAAATGAATTGAACGAATGCAGGCCGAAGAAACGGTTGTTCCGAATTTGTGAGACAAAGAAAATCCAAAGAGAGGCACAACGCCAAAACAAAAGAATTCACAATCGAGGGGAGTTGTTAACAAGCGAAGTTGCTCGCTCTTCGCAAGCTTCAGTCTAGGCTGACAATGGAGTGAATTTTTAGTCCGTTGGGGAAAAGTAAGGGCAAGTTTATTGCTGTTTTTTTAATGTGATTTTGTAGGCCTCGAGGTGGCGGGTTTTTAGCTTCGTAGTGTGTTCAAATGTTTCCGGGTGTTCTTCGCAAAAATTAGCCGCATTTGCGGCCGGATACTCCTTATTTTTGCCCCATGCTGAAAGCGTTATTTAAAAAACTAGTCGGGGACAAAGTGGAAGGAGACTTGCGTGAGATTCAACCTACGGTTGAAGCTGTTCACGGTTTTGAGGCAGAATTTATGCAGCTTCAAGACACGGGCTTACGGTCCCGAACTGCGGACCTTAAAAATCGCATCTCCGCTCACGTGGCATCACTGGAGGAAGAATCTTCTGCTTTGAAGGCGAAAGCTTCTGCCATGGGCGAAGAGGACTTGGAACAAAAAGAGGCCATTTATGATGCCATCGATACCCTCGAAAGCAGCATCAACGAAAAACTGGAGGAAGTATTGGAGGAGGTGATGGCCGAGGCGTTTGCGCTCGTCAAAGAAACCGCCCGGCGTTTGGCAGAGAACAAAGAACTCAGGGTCAAGGCCACAGATTGGGACCGTGATACGGCAGCACGAAGGTCAGGTGTGACGATTGAGGGAGATGAGGCCGTATGGCACAACAAATGGTTGGCTGCAGGATCTGAGGTGGAATGGAATATGGTGCATTATGATGTTCAATTGGTTGGTGGAACTGCATTGCATCGCGGAAAGGTGGCCGAAATGCAAACGGGAGAAGGGAAGACATTGGTCGCGACGTTGCCTGTGTTTCTCAATGCATTGACTGAAAAGGGGGTGCATTTGGTGACGGTGAATGATTACCTCGCCAGAAGGGACTCAGAATGGATGGCACCCATTTTTGAATTTCATGGGATGAAGGTGGATTGCATTGACAAGCATCAACCGAATAGTGAATCACGGCGAGCAGCATACCGCGCAGACATCACTTACGGAACGAACAACGAGTTTGGCTTTGATTACTTGCGCGACAACATGGCGCAGCGCCCGGACCAATTGGTGCAACGAAAGCACCACTATGCCATAGTGGACGAGGTAGACTCGGTTTTGATTGATGAGGCGCGCACGCCTCTGATCATTAGCGGCCCCACCCCCAAAGGTGACCAGCAAGAGTTTGAGGAATTGAAGCCAAAGGTGGTCAACCTCGTTTCGATTCAGCAAAAGGCTGCGCAGAAGTTTTTAGCCGATGCAAAGCAGCTCCTGACCAAAGAGGGCGCAAGCAAGGATGAAATAGCCGAAGGTGGATTGGCATTGTTTCGCGCTTTTCGGGCCCTGCCCAAATCCAAGGCATTGATTAAATTCCTGAGCGCTGAAGGCATGAAACAGCAGCTTTTGAAAACCGAAGGGATCTACTTGCAGGACAATAAGCGCGAGATGCCTAAGGCAGACGAAGAGCTGTATTTTGTCATCGACGAAAAGCAAAACCAAGTGGAATTGACTGAAAAAGGAATCGAGTACCTCACCGCGAATATGGAGGACGATAACTTTTTCACCATGCCGGATCTGGCGACGGAATTGGTCACGATTGACAACGGTCCGGGCGAGGAAGAGGCCAAGCTAGAGATGAAAAGCAAACTCATGGCTGATTATGGCGTCAAGAGTGCCCGTGTCCATACCATGAATCAATTGCTCAAGGCGTACGCCTTGTTCGAAAAAGACGTGGACTATGTCCTCATGGATAACAAGGTAAAAATCGTTGATGAACAAACGGGTCGGATCATGGACGGCCGCAGGTATTCGGACGGTTTGCACCAAGCCATTGAAGCGAAGGAAAGTGTCAAAGTCGAGGCGGCAACTCAAACGTATGCCACGGTTACCTTGCAAAACTATTTCCGCATGTACCACAAGCTTTCGGGCATGACGGGTACTGCTGAAACAGAAGCGGGGGAATTATGGGACATTTACGAATTGGATGTCATGGCCATTCCCACCAATCGCCCCATTGCCCGAGACGATCGGGAGGATTTGGTTTACAAGACGAAAAGAGAAAAGTACAACGCCATCATCGATGATGTTGTGAAGATGCGGGAGGCCGGTCGCCCGGTTTTGGTCGGAACGACAACGGTTGAAGTCAGTGAATTGCTCTCGCGAATGCTGGACATTCGGAAGATTAGCCACCAGGTGCTCAATGCCAAGCTTCACCAACGCGAGGCGGAAATTGTAACTGCGGCAGGAATGCCTGGAACGGTCACCATTGCCACCAATATGGCAGGACGTGGGACAGACATCAAACTTACGGACGACACGAAAGCCGCAGGAGGATTGGCCATCATTGGAACGGAACGCCATGACAGCCGTCGCGTTGACCGCCAGCTGAGAGGACGAGCCGGCAGGCAGGGAGATCCAGGATCATCGCAATTCTACGTCTCACTTGAAGACGACCTCATGCGCTTGTTCTCATCGGACCGGGTTTCAAAAATGATGGATCGGATGGGCCACCAAGAAGGTGACGTGATTCAGCATTCCATGATCACAAAGTCCATTGAAAGGGCACAGAAAAAGGTCGAGGAAAATAATTTTGGAGTTCGGAAGCGCTTGTTGGAATACGATGATGTAATGAACGCTCAGCGCGAAGTCATTTACAAACGCCGCCGCCACGCATTGCATGGCGACCGATTGCGCACGGACATCGCCAACATGTTCTTCGAATTGATTGAAGGTTCCGTATTGGCTTATCACCCTGGGAAGGAATTTGAACCATTCCGTCTCTCCCTGCTCAAGGACTTTGGCATTGAACCGCCAATTGATGCCAATGCTTTTGGCTCCCAACCACCAGAAGAAGTTGCCTTCTCAACCTACCAAGAAGCCGAGCGCGTGTATCGAACAAAATTGACGGAATTGGCGGAACGGGCCCATCCGGTGATTCAAAAGGTGAAAGAAGACCCTTCGAATGATTACCAGCAAATATTGGTGCCATTTACCGATGGCCGAAAGACGATGCAAGTCGCGACAAATATTAACGAAAGCGTTGCTTCATCGGGCGTCAGCGTGATGGAAAGCCTGGAAAAGGCAGTTGTTTTGGCCATCATTGATCAGTATTGGAAAGAGCACCTCCGAGACATGGACGATTTGAGGTCCAATGTTCTATTGGCACGTTTCGAGCAGAAAGATCCGTTGTTGATTTATAAATTCGAATCGTACGAACTGTTCAAGGCCATGGTTCAGCGGATGAACGCCGAGGTTGCTTCGTTCTTGTTGCGCTGCACCATTCCAACCGGCCAGCAGGGTCAACAGGTGCAGCAAGCGCCCCAGCGTCGATCTGGAATGCCCAACAAGATCAGCCTTTCAAAAGAGGGGGTTCAGAACATCCAGGAACAGGCCATGTCGCAGTCTCGACAAAACACGGCACAGGGCCTCCGACGCGGACAACATGCACCAGGAACAGCTCTCGCCGGGGCATCATCACCGACGGCGCCGCCACAGAAACAAATGCCTGTGCGCAGTGACAAAAAATTTGGTCGAAATGATATGGTGACCGTGAGCAGAGGGGATGAAGTCAAAGTAATGAAATACAAGAAGGCTGAGGCACTTTTGGAGCAAGGATGGATCTTGCACGGACCAGCGGATTAAGGTCAATCGTTTCGAAGCTCTGAGTCAGTTGATTCTTGAGACTTGTCGTTGATTTCGCTGACTATCCTGCTGAAATTTGCTGCCGTTTCAGGGGTTGATAGACTATCTGGTTCGTGGATGAGCAGATAAAAGTTTGAAACGCCTTTTAACTCTGCCTTGAGAATCCATTTGGCCCAATTTTTCAAGCGTTGACCATCCGCCGCATGCCCCTCGTAGCCACCAAACCGCACCAGAACATGAGGCTGTCTCTTATACACAACTGACGCTGCCGACGAGCGATCTAGTGTAGATC